>WAHY01000021.1:21048-34088 GCA_009873635.1 Nitrospinota bacterium | reverse complement strand
TTTTCCCATCCTGGGAACTTCTCCCTTACGAACAACTTTCACCCCTGAATGAAATATCCGGAGAAAGACTGGACATTCTTAACCGTTTGAGAAACGGAGAACCCTTGGTTCTTGTTGTTCCTTTAGAGTCGGCATTGCAAAAGATTATTCCACGTGAGGTATTGGAGAAATTGGTATTTCCCATTCACTGCAAGATGAGCCTGGAACGTGAACTCTTGGAAGCTTGTTTGTCAGATAATGGTTTTATTCGTTCTCCGCTGGTTGAGAACAGGGGTGAATTCAGCGTACGAGGCGATATTGTTGATTTCTTCCAGCCTGGCAGGTTGAATCCTGTTCGCATCGAATTTTTTGGTGACGACGTAGAATCCATTCGTGAATTTGATGTCTTATCACAGGTTTCTACTAATGATTTGGACAGGATAAGTGTTTTGCCGGTACGTGAACTTTGTTTGAGCGAGGTTGAAATTAAAAATGGTTTGGATGCCATTAATGAGCTTGCTGAAAAAAACAATAGTGATCGATTGATGGTCAAGGAATTGCAGGAAAAAATTCAGCACCTGGGAATGTTTTCTGGAATAGAATTTCTGGCCCCGTTATTTTATTCCAATTGCGAATCGCTTTTTGACTATCTATCTGTTGACTCTCTCGTGGTGTTGGCTGATGAAGATCGGTTGCGCGAAAAATCTGACCTGTTTCAAAATCTCATCAATGAGCAATATGAAACGGTTATTGATAACGGAGAGATAGCTGCTGCTCCGAAAGATCTGTATTTATCGATGGATGAATTCAATAGTTACTCAGGCAAGTTCAAGGGGTGTGTGGTTATGAATACCTTGAAAACCTCTGATGAAGAATTGGATCAGTCCATCAGTCTAGAGGTGAAGCACATTCCTTCATTGGTTGGAAATATTGATGCCTTTAGCGAGCAAGTTCTAAAGTGGCAGGAAGAGGAAAATAAAGTGCTGGTGGTTGCCCCGACCAAAGGGCAAGTCCGGCGGATTCATGAATTGCTTCATGAGTGGGGACTTGAAATCGATGTCGACCTTGGGAGGATAAGTGAAGGTTTTCAACTGAAAAACTTTAAGCAGGTTTTCATTGCAGAGCACGAAATATTTGGAAGAACACATAAGCATCGGTATCGCAGAAAACCTCGCTCACAGTCTTTTCAGAGAGGATTGAAAGATTTAAAAGAGGGTGATTTTCTCGTACACATTGATTATGGAATTGGCTTGTATCAGGGAACCCGTGAATTGCGTACCGGGGTAGGGGGGGGAGAATTTTTAGAGATTATATATGCCGATGACGAAAAACTTTATTTGCCGATGGAAGCCTTAGGGCTTGTTCAAAAGTATGTGGGTTCATCCGAAACACCACCTCCACTGAGTAAAATGGGAGGGGCTGCCTGGAAACGTCAGAAGAAAAAGGTTAAGGATGCCATTGAAGAAATGGCGGCAGATTTGTTGAAACTTTATGCTGCCCGAAAGCTGGCATCCGGGCATTCTTATTCTCACAATACTCTTTTGATGAGAGAGTTTGCTGACGCTTTTGAATATGAGGAAACTGAAGATCAATTAAAAGCCATAGAGGATGTGGAGGCAGACCTGGAAAAAGACAAGCCTTCTGACAGGCTGATTTGCGGCGATGTGGGCTATGGTAAAACAGAAGTTGCTATGCGAGCGGCTTTCAAGGTTGTTCTGGATAAAAAACAAGTTGCCGTACTTGTACCCACTACTATTCTTGCCCAACAGCATTTGCTGACTTTTCGCGAACGCTTTCGCGAATATCCTGTGTCAATTGATATAATTAATAGATTCCGCACCCCTGGTGAACAAAAAGAGACTTTAGCTCAACTAAAAAAAGGGAATGTCGACATTATTATAGGAACTCATAGACTGCTTTCCAAAGATGTTGAGTTTGCTTCACTGGGTTTGATCGTTGTTGATGAGGAACAACGTTTTGGTGTCAAACATAAAGAAAAATTAAAAAAGCTAAGGAACTCGGTAGATATATTAACTCTTACAGCCACTCCGATACCTCGTACCCTGCATTTTTCCCTGATGGGCGTGAGAGATTTGAGTGTTATCGAAACCCCCCCTGTAGACCGCCTTGCAGTAAAAACTTTTGTTCGCAAATTCGATGAAAAAGTAATTCGCGAGGCAATTATGAGGGAGATAGATAGAGGCGGACAGGTTTATTTTGTGCACAATAAAATTCGTAGCATTCATTCTATAGCCGAGATGATTCGACGTGTTGTGCCAGGGGTTAAAATAGATATTGCTCACGGCCAATTGCCGGAACACAAGTTGGAAAGAGTGATGAAAAAATTTATGGATAAGGAAATAGATATCTTGCTGTGCACATCAATTGTCGAATCAGGGCTTGATATTCCTTCTGCGAATACAATCATTATTAATCGCGCGGACCAATTTGGGTTGGCTCAACTTTATCAGTTGCGCGGCAGAGTGGGAAGATATAAGCACCAGGCTTATGCATACTTGTTGATACCGGGAACAGGTGTGCTAAGCGATGAAGCCCGAAAAAGATTGAGTGCGATTGAGGAACTGAGTGAACTTGGTGCTGGGTTTCAGCTCTCAGCTCGCGATATGGAAATTCGTGGGGTAGGTAATATGTTGGGGCATAAGCAGTCTGGGCATATAGCATCGATAGGGTTCGATCTTTATTGCAAATTGGTCGAGGATATGGTCAAAGATATCCGTGGGGAAAAAATTGAATCCCGTATTGAAACGGAACTGGATTTGATGGTGAAGGGATTCATTCCAAAGGACTATGTCCCGGACCTGAATCAGAGACTGGATTTTTATCGAAGGATTCAGGTTGCAAGTGAACAGGAGGAGGGAATATCTATTGGGAGTGAGCTCTTAGATAGGTATGGTCAACATCCTGAACCAGTAGCAAAGCTCCTGGCTCTTCTGGAAATACGAATATACAGTCAGCAGATACATATTTCGAAAATTGAATTAAAGCAGAATCAAGCCTCTTTGCATTTACTCCCCTCTACTCCCATCAACCCTGAGAAACTAACAACTATATTTGATGAACGGTTGAGTATTGACTCGGAATATAAAATCAGTATTCGTGTGGATCGAAAAGGTTGGAAATCAGACTTGAAACTTATAGGTGGTTATCTGAAAAAACTGGCTGGCACATTGCAACCCATCAAGGAAAAAATCAATGTTGAATAATTGGCTGAAAGGAATTGGTATCAGCTTATATTTGGTTGTAGCTTCTTGTTCTAATGGTTCTTCTCCTGATGAGTTGGATAAATACTCGGTAATAGCTGTAGTAAATAAAGAAGAGATTTTCCTGGAACGATTTTTGAATGAATTTAAGGCGCATAAGAAGAAATTTCGTGTTCAAGGAGCAGATGAAGTAACAGCGGAAGAATTTATTTGGCTTAAAAATAGAACTATTGAACAAATTGTGCAAAATACACTTTTGAAGCAGGAAGCTGAAAAAAACAATATTTCTGTTACTCAGAATGAGCTTGATGAAGAATTATTGAAAGCTGAAGTGGGGTATGTTGAGGATTCGTTTAATAAGCAACTGGAGTTTGAGGGCCTAACTCGTGACCAGTGGGAAAATACTATAGAAGGAAATCTGTTGACAAATAAATTGATTAACAATTTTGTCAATAGTAAAGTGTCTGTTAGTGAGGATGAAATACTACGTTATTTTAAGGCTAATGAGGAAAGTTTCCATAAGCGTGAGCAGGTAAGGGCCTTGCATATAATGGTTGAGACTGAAGAAGAGATCCGGGAAATACAAAAGGAACTGCAGTCTAAACAAAAAGACTTTTCTGAGTTGGCCAGGGAATATTCGCTTGGGCCTGAAGGTGTTCGTGGTGGTGATTTGGGGTATTTCGAGGCGGGCCAAATGCCTGAAGAGTTTGACAAGGTTTTCAAGTTAAAAATTGACGGTGTGAGCGATATAATTCGTACTCCCTATGGTTTTCACTTATTTAAGGTTGTTGATAAGGTTGAAGAAAGAAAAATGAACTTTGTAGAATCAAAAAAACAGATTGAAAAAATTTTGATGCAAGAACTTCAGGATGAAGCTTTCCGGAAATGGATGGTTCAGCTTAAAGAAAACTCAGTGATTGAGATCAACTATGATGACCTTCAAAAAATTAATTAATACAAGATTTGTTTTGTCATTGATTGTATTAATAATGACTTTGCCGCTTGAAGTAAATGCCAGGGTTTTTGATAAAGTCGCGGCAAAAGTCAATACGGAGATAATTACCTTAAGCACAATTGAAGAACGGGCTGAGCTTTTGAGGCGTAGTTATTCAAATTCTTCAATAAGTGTTCCTAAACAGGAGCTTTTGAGGCAAGCACTCAATATTATTGTCGAAGAAAAACTGCAGCTCCAGGAAGGAAAAAAAATGGGGTTTGTTGTTGACGAAGAATCTATTGATGCGGCGGTAAATGATATTTCCAGGAAAAATGGTCTTGCCGAAGGCCAGCTGCAAGCAATGCTGGAGAGTGAGGGGAGATCAATGAGTTCTTACCGAGAACATATTAAAAATCAAATACTGGTGTCAAAGATATCCCGTTTTGAAATTGGAAATAGGGTGAAAGTTAGTGATAGGGAAATCATGCGGTATTATCGGGACCACCAGAAAGAATTCTGGCAAGATAGCCAGGTACGTGCCCGTCATATTCTTTTTATCGCTAAACGCGATGCTCCTGAATCTGTTCGAAAAGAAAAACTAAAGCAAGCAAAAAATGTGTTAACTAAGATTTTGGACGGGGCTGATTTTGCCGAACTTGCCAGGATTCACTCTGAAGATATTTCCGCTAGTGATGGAGGAGATATTGGTATTTTTGGAAGAGGAAAAATGGTGCGTGAATTCGAAGAAGCTGCGTTCAGTATGAAGAAGGGGCAGGTCAGCGATATTGTTGAGACAGAGTATGGCTATCACATCATAAAAGTTGAGGAAGTATTAAAAGGAAAAACTTTAACTTTAAAAGATGCCAGGGAGCGTATTTCTCAGATTCTTGCCATGGAAAAACAAAAACAGGGATATGAGGAATGGATTGGAGAATTAAAAAAATCTGCTTTTATTGAAGTGAGCTTGTTTGCCGATCGTGATAAAAATAAAAATGCGATATCAGGAAGCACTAATAAGAAGGTTGAAAGCAGTAATATAAAAAGTAGAAAAAAAATCCAAACAGAATCCAGTTCCCGACAGCAGAGTTTGCAGAAAAAGTGGGAGCAAATGTATAAATCCGTAGAAAAGTCGAAAGAAAACTCAAAAAAGTATAAAGACTCTGGAATGGATTCACTTGAAAAAAAACTTAAGTACCTTAAAAAACTAAGAAATCGGAATAAGATTTCTGAAGAAGAATATCAAAAACGAAAGGAGAATCTTTTGAATAGTCTGTAGTGTTCTGGGTGATATTCCCTTTTGGCTTGAATTTATTTTCCTACCTATACATTTCCTTCCCGATTTTTTTCCAGCCAAAAAACTGGATCTCATTACATATTATTTTTTAACTTTCAAATAAATTTTATCGGCTGTTAGTTGAGGCCATCACTTGTTGTTATTTATAAAAGGAGACATTTGTGATTAAAAAAAACGATGTTGTAACCCTGAGCTATATATTGAAAAATTCTGATGGAGTTGAGTTAGGCAGGGCTGGTGCAGAAGATGGTATGAATTACCTGCATGGATTTGGAAATATAGTCCCGGGATTGGAAGAGGAACTCGAAAATATGAAGGTTGGGGACAAAAAGGATGTGACGGTTCCGCCTGAAAAAGCCTATGGTGATGTAGACCCGAGCCTTCTTTTGAAGGTGGCACGCTCAAACTTTCCCGCTGATATGGAGATTAAACCTGATATGCAGTTTTCTTCTGAAATGAATGGTAAGGAAAATATTTTTACTGTTGAGAGCATTGAGGGTGATCAGATCAATGTTAATGGCAACCATCCTCTTGCGGGTAAAACTCTTCACTTTAATATTGAAATTTTAGGGATACGCGACGCTACCAAGGAAGAATTGGAGCATGGCCATGTTCATGATGGAAGTCATCATCATTAAAAAATATGCGTGTCATAGGTTCTACTTAGGTAATGAGAGCTTTCATTGTGCCTTGGTGCCTTCAGGGCATGATGACAATAGTGGAAATTCTTATATCAATTATCTTACAGACCCATGTCAATATTTTTGAACAATGTAAAAGTGGCGATTTCTGAATTAATAGCCCCTGGAGATAGGGTTTTGGTTGCTGTTTCCGGAGGGGCCGATTCAGTGGCATTACTTTTTCTTTTGGAGCAGTTTTCTAAGGAGCTCGGCTATGAATTGTATGTCGCGCACTTAAATCATTTGGCTCGAGGGAAGGAGTCCGACGAGGACGCGGATTTTGTTGTGCGGCTTGCGGAAAAATTATCTCTTCCCATTATTGTTGACAAAATAGACGCTGCTGAGAAAAAAACTTTCCTGAAAACTTCTTTTCAAGAATCTGCCCGTATTCTCAGGTACCAGTTTTTAGAGAAAACTCTTATGTCCATAAAGGGCAATAAAATTGCTCTGGGGCATACTGCTGACGACAGGGTCGAGACAGTTTTGATGAATCTATTGAGGGGGGCGGGGATAAAGGGACTGGTTGGCATACCTGAAGTGAGAGGGAATGTTATTCGTCCTCTCTTACGTTTTAACAGGGCTGACCTGGAGATGTTTTTAGAAGAACGTAAACTTGTTTACCGAATAGACTCGACGAATAAAGAAACTAAATACCTTAGAAATAAAATCAGGCATGAATTAATCCCTTATTTAAAGACATTCAATCGGGAAATTTCAGGAAACCTATTGAGTATGTCCGAAATAGCCCATGAAGAAGATCTGTGGATGTCGGAAAAAACACATGAACTCTATAACCAACTTGTAACAAGCCAGAATGGTGGCTTGTGTATTGAGGTTGCCAAATTTGAGAACCAACCTTTGGCAATGAAACGTCGCCTGGTCCGTGAAGTTTTTTATCGCTTGAAAGGGAATTTTCGGGAGATTACAGCATTTCATGTCAAACAGGTGCTGGATCTTTTTGCTTTACCTAAGGTTGGAAGCTCAATAATGCTTCCTGGTTCTGTGCGGGTAGTATGTGGATATGAAATGATGTGTTTTTCTAAGACCGATGTTCCTCAACCACCGGAAATAGACAAACAAGCACGAAAACTAAAGATTCCGGGTGTAACAAGCCTGGCTCAAATCAGGCTTCAGTTACATGCTCGATTTGTTAAACCTCCATTGCCTGAATCGATAGACCAAAAACAGGCATATTTGGACTATGATAGGACAGGTGAACTTATCCAGGTAAGGTTTTTCCAACCTGGTGATCGTTTTATCCCCTTGGGCATGCAGGGACATAAGAAGGTAAAATCATATTTTATAGACCAAAAGGTTCCTCGTGAAGAAAGACCATTTATCCCAATCTTGACAAATGCCGATAATGATATTATTTGGGTTTATGGAGAACGAATCTCTGATCCATTTCGGGCCGCTGAAAACACCAAAAAAGTACTTTTAATTGAAGGAAAGGGGCTTTGAAAAGATAAATATTAAGAAGGCAACAAATATTATTTTTGTGGTACCATTATATAGTTCCGAATTTGTGGCGATAACTCTGTAAGGAGATAGTTTTGAATCAATTTTATAAAAATTTAGCTCTATGGCTTGTGATCGGAATAGTCCTGATTGCCTTGTTTAATATATTTAATCAACCTTTGGCTCCTCAATCTGAAGTGGTGTTCAGTGACTTTATGGATCAGGTTGAGCAGGGTCAGGTGACTGAAGTGATGATTCGTGGTGACAGTATTAATGGAAAGTATATGGATGGCCAGGCTTTTCAGACTACGGCACCACCAAAAGATCCGAACCTGATTAAATCACTTAGAGAAAAAAATGTTCGTATTGTCGTGGTTCCCCCTGAACAGACGAGCTGGTATATGAGCATTCTGATTTCCTGGTTTCCGATGATTTTGTTGTTGGGGATCTGGATATTTTTTATGCGCCAAATGCAGGCAGGTGGGGGTAAGGCCATGTCCTTTGGCAAGAGTCGTGCCCGCCTGTTAAATGACACCAAAAATAAAACTACTTTTAAGGATGTAGCTGGCGTCGATGAGGCGAAGGAAGAGCTGCACGAGATCATTGAGTTTTTAAAGGAGCCTCAAAAGTTCAGCAAGCTGGGAGGTAAGATACCAAAAGGCGTTTTGCTTGTAGGGCCTCCAGGTACGGGTAAAACTCTTTTAGCCAGGGCTATTGCTGGTGAAGCAAATGTGCCTTTTTTCAGCATTAGTGGATCTGATTTTGTTGAAATGTTTGTGGGAGTGGGTGCGTCCAGGGTGCGTGACTTGTTTGAGCAGGGGAAAAAGAACAGTCCCTGTCTGATTTTTATAGATGAAATTGATGCGGTAGGCCGACATCGAGGTGCCGGTTTAGGTGGCGGTCATGATGAGCGGGAACAAACCCTTAACCAGCTTCTGGTTGAGATGGATGGTTTCGAAAACAACGATGGGGTTATCCTTATTGCGGCTACCAACCGCCCTGACGTTCTGGATCCAGCTTTGTTAAGACCTGGGCGGTTTGACAGGCAGGTGGTGGTGGCACGACCTGATGTTAAAGGGCGTGAAGGAGTTTTGAAAGTTCATACATCTACAGTACCTCTTACTGACGAAGTTGATTTAAAGGTTATTGCAAGAGGAACTCCCGGTTTCACGGGTGCTGATCTTGCCAACCTGGTCAATGAGGCTGCTTTGCTGGCCGCCCGAAATGATAAAAAAGCTGTAACGATGGTGGACTTTGAGGAAGCTAAAGATAAGGTAATGATGGGAGTTGAACGCAGAAGTATGGTTATCTCAGAAAAAGAGAAAAAAACCACAGCCTATCATGAAGCAGGACATGCCCTTGTTGCCTGTCTGTTGCCCGGAACGGATCCTATCCATAAAGTTACGATCATTCCTCGAGGAAGGGCTTTGGGGGTAACAATGCAGTTGCCTATGGATGAACAGCATACTTATCAGAAAAACTACCTTTACAACAGTCTGGCTATTTTGATGGGTGGAAGGTGTGCTGAGGAAATCTGCCTGGGTGAAATGACTACAGGTGCAGGAAACGACATTGAGCGTGCTACGGAAATGGCTCGTAAAATGGTGTGTGAGTGGGGTATGAGTGAAAAAATGGGCCCACTAACCTATGGCACTAAAGAAGAACAGGTGTTTTTGGGTAAAGACTTTTCTTCTCAGAAAAACTTTAGTGATCAAACAGCCAAACTCATTGATCAGGAAGTCAAAACCCTGGTTATGGGTGGATATAACCGGGCCACTGAATTATTGCAAAAAAATCGGAATATCCTTGAAAATCTCGCGCAAGCTCTATTGGAAAGGGAAACCTTGAATGCGAATGAGGTGAAGAATATTCTTGATGGTAATGATATAGACTCAGATGCATCTGGTGGAGAGACAGAAAAAATCAAACCTGAGATTCCTGCTGAAAAGCTGCAGTCTAAGAAAGACTCTAATGATCCTAAAGAAGGGCTTTTGGGAGGAGGAGGGATGCCTGATCCTTCGCCAGCTTGATCAATAGTTTTAATAATATTTCGTTTTAAATAAACTCCACATTTCAAACGGCATAATGCCGGAATGTGGAGTTTTTGGTTTGGGGTCTTTTTACAAACGTATGTTGTAAATATCGACAAAGATTGTTTATGGAACCATTCAGTTTTCCACAGAACAAGACTTTAGTCATGGGCATTATCAACCTGTCTCATGACTCTTTCTACGAAAAAAGCCGGTACAAAACAGTCGAGCAGGCTATCAGAGCCGCTGAGAGTATGCTTGAAGAAGGTGCGGATATTCTGGATATTGGCGCGGAAAGCTCAAGGCCGGGGTCAGTGCCCATATCCCCACAAGAGGAGTCAAAACGTTTATTGCCGGTTTTGAGCCAACTGGTAAAGGTCGCTAACGTGCCAATTTCTGTGGATACGTATAAGCCAGTTGTTGCTCAGCAGGTGTTACAAGAGGGAGCCAGTATTATCAATGACATAACGGGACTACAGAAATATGAGGAAATGGCACAAACGATTTCGAGATTTAAGGCTGGGGTGATTTTGATGCATATGCAAGGTTCACCAGAGTCAATGCAGGAGAATCCACAATATCGGGATGTATTGAAGGAGGTTTTAGAATATTTACGGCAGAGTATTTCTATTGCTGTGTCTGCAGGAATTGTACGGGAAAATATAGCTGTAGATCCGGGTATAGGATTTGGTAAAACAGACTCCCATAATCTTACTCTTCTAAATAATATAAACTGCTTTAATGAATTGGGTCAGCCGGTGCTTTTAGGCGTATCAAGAAAGTCTATAATAGGCAATATTTTGGACACACCTGCTGAGGAGAGACTTGAAGGCTCACTCGCTGCTGCTGTATCTGGGGTGATGCGAGGAGTGTCAATAGTTCGCACTCATGATGTTTTAGCCACCAGGAGGGCGATTAAAGTTGCTGAAGCTATTATGAAAGAAGAAATATGACTCGTTTATTTGTAAATGTAGATCACGTTGCTACCATTCGTGAAGCAAGAAAAACCATTGAGCCCAGCCCATTAAGGGCGGCTCTATTGGCTGAAAAAGCCGGTGCACATGGAATAACTGTTCACTTGAGAGAGGACCGCAGGCACATTCAGGATGAGGATGTGCGGATAATTAAAAAAGAAATTAAAACTCCGTTGAATCTCGAAATGGCTCCCACACAGGAAATGGTTAAGATAGCATTGGAATTATGTCCTTATCAGGTTTCTCTGGTTCCTGAAAAGCGTCAGGAAATTACAACAGAGGGTGGTTTGGATGTTTGTTCCCAGGGAAAAGAATTAATGGAGATTGGAAGGAAAATTAAAGATCGAGGAATCTTATTCAGCTTGTTTATTGACCCGGATGAGAGGCAGGTGGATGCATCAGAAAGAATCGGTGCCGATAGTGTAGAGATCAATACAGGAAAATACTCAGAACTTAAATCTGCCAAAGATATAAATGAAGAACTGGATCGGATACAGAGAAGTGCTAAAAGGTCTGCTGAAATTGGTTTGAAGGTTTTTGCCGGCCACGGCCTGAATTATGAAAATGTAAAAAATATTGCTGCTATTCCTGAAATTGAGGAGCTGAATATAGGGCATTTCATAGTCGGGCAATCCGTTTATGTGGGTATGGAAAAAGCAGTATCCGAGATGTTTCGCTCAATAAAATTGGCTGGGAATTAAAAATCCTGGCAGAGCCAGATTTATTGAAGCTATTGATAATATTGCAGTTTTGGTGTTTTTTTAATGGGTTTGGTATAAAACTTGCGGTATAATAATGGGTGTTGTTTTTACCAAAATATTGACGGACACAACGATGACAGATTTTGAACCATCTTCACAAGTATCCCAGGAAAACTCTGACATTCGGGAAAGAGGCATTTCCAGTGCTCGAGAATATTCCCGTGTTGTAGAGACTTTTAGCAGGGTTTTGCAATATAAAGAAACCTTTCGGTTATCCATCGAAAGAAAACTTAACTCTATTGGACAGCAAGTTAAAGATAATATTGAGAACCTGGAAACTCTTATGCGGAATATAGATATATATTCCCAGAATATAGATAAAATTTCTAATAACCTTGGACAACTGCAAACGGAAGAAAGTTCTATTAAAGAAAGATATGAGGAGCTTTTAAATGGCTCGACTTCCCTTGATCAAAGCCTTGCTGATGATGAAAGTGCCCATGACAATCAGGACCCTGCTGGATCCAGGGAATACTTGATACAGAGACGGAGAAATTATCTGGAAAACCTGGATCAAAGCTTTAAGCGTTTGGATGGAGAATTATATTCGATTGATAAACTTCGTTCCGAATTAACCAGGGCTCGTGATGAAATTCTCATTAAAAAAGATGAAGCACAGAAACAAATGGTAGCGTTGGAAGAAAACGGGGCCAGGCTCCTGGAAGAAGTGAAAAGAATTGAAATGGAACTCGAAGCATCAGTTGATGAAGAGAGGCTTTTGATCAATGAGTTTAAGCGTTTGGTAAATGGTGCTGAAAAAACTATAGAAATTAGTGATGAAATAGATCATATATTGTTTACCTATCTTACTGCTGCTGAGTCGAAAGACAGTCCAGCCATAAACTCTGTACCTGCCGCAGATTAGGCATGACCCTATATATCCCATAAAGTTGTGAGCAGGTTTATATTGACTTGAATTTGTAAATTTTGCATACTCCCACAAGTTTTATGAGATTGGGCTTGCCTGTTGTTTTACTACCCTCAACTAGTTTAACTCATACATTTTCAATAAGTTTACCCTGAAAGGTATTTTTGTAAAGATGGCAATAAAGGTCGGTATTAATGGTTTTGGACGAATAGGAAGGGCGGTATTAAAGTGCATTTTGGACGATCCAGAATGCTCAAATTTTGAAATTGCAGGTATTAATGATTTAACAGATTCCGCTACGCTGGCACATCTATTTAAATATGATTCTGTTCAGGGTGTCAGTGAATATAATGTTGATTCCGATTCTGATGGGTTGATCATTGATGGCAAGCATATAAAAATTACTGCGGAACGTGATCCGGGAAACCTGCCCTGGGGTCAGTTAGGTGTAGATATTGTAATCGAATCAACGGGGATTTTTACAAAACGTGATGCGGCCAAAAAGCATATTGAGGCAGGAGCAAAAAAAGTTATTATTTCTGCTCCGGCAACGGATCCGGATGTAACCATTGTTTTAGGCGTTAACGAAGAGTCCTATAATTCTTCTGAGCATCAGATTATTTCCAATGCTTCATGCACTACAAATTGCCTGGCCCCCATTGCAAAGGTTCTGCACGAAAAGTTTGGCATTAAAAAAGGATTGATGACAACCATTCACTCCTATACCAATGACCAGAAGATTCTAGACCTGCCTCATAAAGACCTGCGAAGGGCAAGGGCGGCTAACCTTTCCATGATCCCCACCACGACTGGAGCGGCAAAAGCGGTTGCTTTGGTTTTG
>WAHY01000021.1:18916-20950 GCA_009873635.1 Nitrospinota bacterium | reverse complement strand
ATTCATTCCTATACCAATGACCAGAAGATTCTAGACCTGCCTCATAAAGACCTGCGAAGGGCAAGGGCGGCTAACCTTTCCATGATCCCCACCACGACTGGAGCGGCAAAAGCGGTTGCTTTGGTTTTGCCTGAAATAAAAGGCAAGCTTGATGGTATGGCAATTCGGGTCCCGACTCCAAATGTTTCTCTTATAGACCTTGTCATTGAGGTTGAGAAAAATACCAGTATCGATGAGGTTAATCAAACTTTGCGGGATGCTTCTCAAAACACTTTGAATAATATAATAAGGTTTGAGGAAAAACCTCTGGTGTCTATTGACTTCAATGGTGATACTTGTTCTTCAATCGTTGACGGAATTTCTACAAAAGTCATAGAAGGCAATATGGTTAAGGTCTTATCCTGGTATGACAATGAGTGGGGTTATTCTAACAGGGTTAAAGACCTTTTGAAATTTATTGGCCGAGATTGAGAATTGTAGTTTCAGGATTATTTTTATTCCTACGTCAAGGTAAGGTTTTTAAGTGACTTCTCCACTTGTCATCGGAAACTGGAAGATGAATATGCTGGCTTCTGAGGCCTGCGATTTGGCATCATCTCTTGTCAAAAAGCCTATTGATGGTGTGGATGTGGTTATTTCTCCTCCTTTTACATCTCTCTATCCAGTAAGTCAGATTATTAAAGGTTCTAAAATAGCTTTGGCTGGACAAAATTTTTATTTTGAAAGTAAAGGGGCATTTACAGGAGAGGTGTCGCTTGAAATGCTCAGAGATACAGGGTGTAGTTATGCGCTGATCGGTCATTCTGAGAGACGGCAATTATTTGGGGAAAGTAATGAAGATGTTAATAAAAAGGTTCTTCATGCGATAAAATTGGGGGTGATTCCAGTAGTTTGTGTTGGAGAAACCCTGCAGCAAAGAGAAGCTGGAAGTACCTTGGACGTTATTCATACTCAGTTGATGGAGGGCCTGGCAGGACTGCCGGCAAATAGTAAATCCCTTCCTGTCGTGGCTTACGAACCAGTTTGGGCTATCGGCACAGGTGTTAATGCCAGACCGGACCAGGCTGTGGAGGTCCATAAGTTTATCAGAGAGCTTTTGGTAGAAAAACTGGAAATTTCTAAAAAACACGAAGCCAGAATTCTATATGGTGGGAGTGTAACCGCTGAAAATTGTAAAGAACTTATGAGCGAAGAGGAAATAGATGGGGCTTTAGTTGGTGGTTCCAGCCTGAAACTGGATTCTTTTTATGCTATCATCAAATCCTCTCTTGAATCTAGATAGCCTTTCAGTCATAATTTGTAGTTCTGAACGGATTACCTGAAGTCACTTGGAAATTTCGTAAAAAACGATGAATACAATAATAACAGTATTGCATGTGCTTGCAGCTTTTTGCTTGGTCCTCACTGTACTTTTGCAGGCAGGTAAAGGAGCAGCAATGGGCTCAGGACTTGGATCTGGAAGTAGTCAGACAATGTTTGGAAGCAGTGGAGCTGGTAACTTTCTTACAAAGCTGACTACTGGCATTGCTATATTATTTATGGTGACATCTTTGACCCTGGCTACCTTCTCAAACAATAAGAAATCAAGTTCTGTTATCCAGGGCATTGAAGAGCCCGCTCCTGATAGCGATGGAGAACCCAAGGATTCATCCGAATAATCTTCTAGCTAAACCTTCTCAGGGTGCCGATGTGGTGGAACTGGTAGACACGTGCGCTTGAGGGGCGTATGGAGCAATCCGTGGGAGTTCGACTCTCCCCATCGGCACCATTTTTTTTCCAGTTGTTATTACTTTTTTACGATCATGAAAAATAAGCGTGATTCTGAAAAAGCTTCTAACCCTCCAGTTGCGTTTTCTGAGCGTATAGGAAACCTGCTGGTGTCATGCATCAAGGGCATAAAAAAGTCGATTCCTGAAGATGATGAATTGGCGGCAAAACTTAAGGCCCTTGAAGACGTTGTAAGAAAGGGTGTCCGGATAAATCCCTCCACAGAACTGGGTAAAGAAATCGAGGAGTATTTTGACCGCCAGATTC
>WAHY01000021.1:14934-18816 GCA_009873635.1 Nitrospinota bacterium | reverse complement strand
TAGAAGTCGCAGAAACCATTAAGTCCGTGGTCTCCAATTCAAGCGGTTTTGAGAGCAACATCTCTAAATGCGTGGAAAATTTAGAAAGTGCCGATAGCATTCAAGATATCATGAGGCTGAAAGAAAGCTTTGTTGGAGAGATGAAAAAGGTCAGAGAGAATTCCCGTACCTTGCAGGATGAGCTGGAAGAACAAAGGAAGAATTCTGTTATCCTTGCCAAAAAATTGGAGCAGAGTGAGGCCCAGGCATTGTTGGATCCATTAACCAATGTTCTCAATAGATCTGCATTTAATATGAAAGTGGGGCAAATGATCCATGAATTTAAGCGTTATAAAGAAGAATGGGCCCTGCTAATATTGGATATTGATCATTTCAAAAAGTTTAATGATGATTATGGCCATCAATTGGGAGATAAAGTATTAAAGTCTGTTGCCGGAACGGTGCGAGACAGCATTCGAGTTTCTGATCAAATATTCAGATATGGCGGAGAGGAGTTTGTTGTCATTTTGAGCAGAGTAAATAATAAAACCACCCCTCAACTGGCCGAAAAAATCTGCCGGGAAGTTGAGAGAGATTATTTTGTTCACAATGAACAAAAGCTTAAAGTCACGATTAGTATAGGGGGTGCTGTTGTGACTGATAATGATACGGAACAGAGTTTGTTTGAAAGAGCAGATAAGGCCATGTATAAAGCCAAGCATACCGGGAGAAACAGGGTTGTAATGGCTGAGTAATATTTCTTACTGTTTTAATTAGTTTTTATCCTTCATTTTAATGCCTCCCACTACCTTAGAAGATTTATTTTCCTCACCTGGCTTTTTAGCCATATTCCTTACAATACTTCTCACAATTGCAAACATTATGGTTGGGGTCAGCATACTTCCCAGCGACAAACGGGAGAAAGGATACAGGCTTCATCGTCTTCTTTTTGGAGCTGTGGTCGCTGGTTATGTCCTGTTTTTATTTCACCTGTACCAGAGCAATCGAAATTCTGTTTTTGCTTATCTTGTATTTGCTTATCTTATTTTTGCCGTCCCACTCGCTCGAAGAATTAATGTGACCTTGCATGCCATAATTGCATCGGTGGGTTTGGTTCTTATCACAGTGGTAGCCGCGATAAACTTGATATAGATACCCGTAAGTGGTGTAGACTTACGGATATGTGTTCGTGAAAAAAGAATTTTTAATATTTTTGGTCTTAGAATATGGAAGAGTTTGATGTGATGGTCTTGGGGGGTGGTTTGTCTGGCGTTTCTGCGGCTCTCAGGTCTGCTGAATTGGGAGGTAGGGTCTGTTTGATCGAAAAAAGAAAACTGGGGGAGTTGGGATTTCGTAGGCGGAGAGCGCTTTTTATAGAAAATGACAAATCGTTCAACTTGAGTTGGGAAAAATATAAGAATGAATTGATTGTAGAGGCAGGTAAATATTCCAAGTTTCTTGAGAAAAAACTGAGTGATGCTGGAGTAGAAGTGGTTGAAGGTGAGGGCCAGCTTGCAAGCCAGAAAGAGATCAGTGTTCAAGTTGGGGATGGTGAGCATTTACTCTTGAAAGGAAAATCAATAATTTTAGCTTATGGTTCCGATTGCAGGTTCTCGCCAACTTTACCGCATGAGGAGAAGGTTGTAGTTTCCATCGATGAAATTTCTGGGCTTTCAGATCTTCCGGAAAAAGTGCTTATTACAGGTGGCGGTCACTTTGCTGCTGAAGCCGCATTAGGGCTTCAAAAAAGAGGGTGTAAAGTATTCCTTTGCTTTGAACAAAAGATGCTTTTCCCGCAATTGGATGAAGACTTTAATAAAGCAGTTGAAAGCCAGTTCAAAACGAAAAAAATTAAAGTTCTACCGGGAAAAAAAATTATATCTATTTATAAAAATGCTGGAGAAATCGAAATCACTTTAGAGTCGGGCATTAAATTTTCTGTAAATCAGATAATCATTGCCGAAGGCCGTGCTGGAATGCCGGAAAATGATGTGGCTGAAAAACTTGGAGTCCGTTTAGGTGAGCATAAAAATATTCTGGTTGATGATGCAATGATGACAAGCTTACCAGGTGTGTTCGCGGTAGGTAGTGTGACCGGTGAATTGACCAGCGATACGTTGTCTCGGGAAGAGGGAAGAATTGCAGCTGAAAATGCGATGGGAAAAAAAAGACAACTCAATAGAGAGTGGGTCCCGTATACTATACGTACTGCCCCTTGTATTGCTTATGCGGGATGTTCCATGAAAACAGCTCCTCTGCAGGGGTTTCATCCTGTCGAAGGTAACTTTGAAGAAAAACTTGAAGATACTGAAGGGTTGTCTGTTGTTCAAAAGTATAAGGTGATCGCGGATAAAAGATCACGTCTGGTTGTTGGCGTGCAGTTGATTTCTAGTAATGCGGTAGATTGGGTTCCTATGCTTTTGTTACTGATAAAAAAGGGGGTTACGGTCAGTAATTTGTCTAATTGTACCAGCTCTGAGGGAGCGATGATTAATGCCATATCTGAGGCGGCAAGAGATTGTTTGAAGGCCTTAAAGACCCCTTAAAACAAAAGGTTTTAAGCCGCTCACTTCTTGTCTTGACTCGATATTTTAATTATGTTAAAAACCAACACTTTGACAGTCTGTTACGGGTTGTCGCCGAAGGCTTTAAAAGTCACTGAATCCTTTTAAAATATTGGTGTTATAGAGCTTATGGCTGAGTCAGATAAGAAAGATAAAAAGGAAAAAGAAGAGGAGCAGAATACAATCTGGTCACGCCGCGAATTTTTCTCTTTAGCTGGCTGGGCTGGGTTTATGGCATCACTAGGTCTGTCCGCTGCTTATTTTGCGCGGTTGCTATTTCCTAGAGTACTATTTGAGCCTTCTCCGATATTTAAGGCTGGTTATCCAAACGATTATACAGTTGGTGCAGTCAGTACAAAATATATTAAGGACCAACGCGTTTGGATTGTGCGTGATGAGGAAGGAATATACGTTCTTTATGGCCTTTGTACCCATTTAGGATGCACGCCTAGGTGGCTTAATACTGAAAACAAATATAAATGTCCATGTCATGGAAGTGGTTTTACTAAAGAAGGGATGCATTTTGAAGGTCCAGCTCCCAGACCTTTGGAAAGGCTAAAGATTGTTTTAGGTCCAGATGGTCAAATAATTGTTGATAAGAGTAAAAAGTTTCTTTGGGAAAAAGGCCAATGGGGTGAACCAGGAGCAAAACTTCTAGTTTAGCTATTTTGAAGGTAATCTTCATTTTTACTTCTCTTTTTAGAGTGAATATATTTATTCATTGATGGAGGATTGATTTTTGGCAAATAAAGCACCGCAAATTCCGAATATTGCGGAATTGATGGATAAAATAAAAAGCGGCAAGATCTTCAGTGAAATTGCTAAAGAAATTACTGAGTCGCAGGTCTGGACTTCTACATTCAGGCATGGATATGCAGACACACCAAGAAACCGTGTTTTGCAAATTGCCAGCAATGTTTGGTTGCATCTCCATCCAGTAAAGATGCATCGCCATGCTTTACGTATTAAGTTCACCTGGTGCATGGGCGGCATCACCTTTCTTTTGTTTCTTTCCACTGTTGTGACTGGGGTGATACTGATGTTTTATTATCGCCCGGTTGGGGAGTATGCGTATTACGATATGAAATACCTGCAATACGATGTTCCTTTTGGCATGCTTATGAGAAATATGCATCGTTGGGCAGCTCATGCCATGGTTATCACAGTATGGTTACATATGTTCAGGGTATTTTTAACCGGTTCGTATAAACCACCTAGGGAGTTTAACTGGGTCATTGGTGTATTTCTGGTAACGTTTACCCTGTTGCTCAGTTTCACTGGTTATCTCCTACCTTGGGATCAATTGGCTATGTGGGCGGTTACTGTGGGAACAAATATG
>WAHY01000021.1:0-14837 GCA_009873635.1 Nitrospinota bacterium | reverse complement strand
ACCACCTAGGGAGTTTAACTGGGTCATTGGTGTATTTCTGGTAACGTTTACCCTGTTGCTCAGTTTCACTGGTTATCTCCTACCTTGGGATCAATTGGCTATGTGGGCGGTTACTGTGGGAACAAATATGGCCAGGGCAACTCCATTTTTGGGAAATGAGGGACCCTTTGCTGAGTATGTTGGGGTCACACCCAGATATGATGCCAGGTCATTGCTTATTGGAGGAAGCCTGGTAGGACCTCCGGCATTATTAAGATTCTATGTTTTGCATTGCATATTCATTCCTTTAATTGCTGGGGCCTTGATGATTGTGCATTTCTGGCGAATTCGTAAAGATGGTGGTATTTCTGGTCCGCTATAGTGGGCATGAATAAGGGGAAATGAAATAATGGCTCAGGCAGCAGCACCCAAGAAAAAAGTAGAAGGCGTTCCAGACAAACTTCACGTTTGGCCTTATCTGGTCAGACTAGAGTTTCTTTGCTCATTGGTAGTAATTATTGCTCTGGCAGTTTGGTCCATCGTAATTGATGCGCCCTTGGAAGAGGCTGCTAATCCGACAAAAACTCCTAACCCATCAAAAGCACCCTGGTATTTCCTGGGACTTCAGGATATTCTCGTTTACTTTGATCCTTGGTTTGCTGGTGTTGTGGCTCCTGTCCTTATTATAGTTGGGCTGATGTTGATTCCTTACCTGGATGTTAATCCTAAGGGAAATGGTTATTATACTTATCATGAAAGAAAAGTAGCTATCTGGGTTTACTGCTTTGGTTTCCTGGTTCTTTGGATTGCGCTTATTATTATGGGGGTTTTTCTAAGGGGACCCGGGTGGAACCTGTTCATGCCATGGCAATATTGGGACCCACATAAGGTTGTAGCTCTTACAAGTGTAGATCTGCCTTATGCTTTTGGGTTTAGAGATTATACATGGTCGGCTATATTTGGCGGTGGTGTGCTTTTAGCTTATTTTGGGATAGGCACGGGTGTTTATTTCTTTATGGAGCGGAAGGCTCTAAAGTCAGTAGGGTTTCTACGTATGTTTTTAAAGATTCAATTGGCTCTTATAATGTTGGGAATAGTGATTAAAATTGTCCTTCGAATTGGGTTTAATATCAAATATATAATGGTTACCCCGTGGATTAGTGTCTAACAAGTTTAAGATTTTTAACTGAAGATAGAGAAAGACATTGGCTGAAGAAGAAAAAAAACCTGATTTTAAAGAAGGAGAATTTGATGAGCATACCTCATACAGTTTTCTTTTTTTCCTCGTCTCAGGGTTGGCCCTATTTGTAACCCTTTGGGCATTCTGGGACGATGAATATGCCCGTCGAGGATTCAAAGCTTATCAGGAGCAGTATTTTAAAGAGCAGTTTGCTATCGCCGAGGGTGAGTGGAAAGCAGTCAATGCTGAAATAGCTGTTACTGAAAAACAGATTAGAGAAAACCTAGCAAAAAAGACTGGCGAACTGGAAGCTTCAGACAATTATCAGCAGTTGGTGGAGGAGGTTCGTCTCAAGCAGATTGCCGTTGATGAGGCAAAGGAACAAAAGAAATTTGCTGGGAGCCGAGTAGACGAAGCCTATTATTATTATAAAAAGGCTATGCATGAAGGGGAAAATTATGATGTGCAGAAGGCAACTTTGCATTCCCTTCAGGATAAGGTAGAGGAATATAAACCCATAATAGATGAGAGACAAAAAATTCTGGAAGAAGCTGAGAACAGGCTTCTTAAGGTAAAGGTAGACCAGCTCAAATTTGAAAAAGATCTTGCCAACTTAACCCGTCAAAAAAGCCAGTTAGAGTTGACAATGGACTACTACAAGCCTTTTCCCTTTTTTTGGCGGCCGGCAGAAATCTTGCAAACTGTTATTCCAGGGTTTGGTAAAAACAGTTTTAAAGAAATTATATATCGGGTTGACAGATGTATGACCTGCCATATTTCTTATCAAGATGAACATTATAAAGATTTTGAACAGCCTCTCAAGACTCACCCTAATCTTGATGTGCTGATAAAAAAACATCCTCCTGAACGAACAGGTTGTACTTGGTGTCATTTGGGACAGGGTTCTGCTACAGCACCAGCTGAACATGCGCATGGTTCTCATCATGAGACAGACCAGACGGTAGAAGTCAATGAGCCGATTTTGCATGGAATCTTTCAGCAGGCAACGTGTAGAAACTGCCATGCAGAAGTTGTCAACTTGGATGGTGCTCCGCTTTTATCCAAAGGAAAAAGACTATTTTTAAAATTGGGATGTCATGGTTGTCACTTGGCTGATGGCTATGCAAATGAGGGGAAAGTGGGACCTCGGCTATATCGAATTGCTAGTAAAGTTGATCCAAGTTGGTTATACCGCTGGATCAAGAAACCCAAAGGCTATCTTCCAAACACGAGAATGCCTGAGTTTGGATTCAATGAAAAGGATTTGATGGGAGTTACAGCCTATCTTCTGGCAGCTTCCGATAAAAATTACAAGCTAGGAAAGAAATTTGAGTCGGGTGATCCTGATAAAGGTAAAAAATTGTTCGAATCAGTTGGTTGTCAGGGGTGTCATGCACTTAATGGACAAGGAGAAAGCTTTGCTCCTGATCTGAGCCGTATTGGCAATAAGGTCAATGCCGATTGGTTGGTGACTTGGATTGGTAGTCCGCATAGTTACAATGCGAAGAGTAAAATGCCTGACCTTCGCCTAAATGGCGAACAAGCTTCTGACATTGCATCCTACCTAATGCAATTTGGTAAGAAAGAAGTTATTCCAGGACTTGAGGCTAAGTTAAAAGATCCTGATGTTATTAAGCATGGAGAAACGGTAGTTCGACGTCGTGGTTGCTTTGCTTGCCATGATATCAAAGGTATGGAAAAAGAGGGACGTATTGCTCCAGAACTTTCAGCTTTTGGAAGGAAAATGTTGATGGAGTTAGAGTTTGGAGACTCGCATATTCCTCATACTTGGGAAAGCTGGGCTAAAACTAAATTAAAAAAACCGGATACCTTTAGGACTGAAAGGGTTTTGGATAAGATGCCTAATTTTCATCTTGCACCAGATGAAATTGATGCATTGGTTGTGCTATTAAAGGGATTTAATGGCACAAAGGTCCCTAATAAATACCGAAAAATTCTTTCTGAAAAAGAAAAAATAATTGAAACAGGCCGAAGGCTGATTACTAAATATAATTGTAAGGCCTGTCATAATGTAGAAGGTGAAGGTGGACGTATACAGAAATACCTAAAAGCAAAAGCTCAATACCCCCCACCGTTGGACATGGGAGATTATCATGTCGGTGAACGAATTAAGAGTTCTTGGTTATATTCATTTTTGAAGGAGCCAACGCCTGTAAGAACATGGATAAAAGTAAAAATGCCCACCTTTTCTTTTTCTGATAAGGAGGTCGCTGACTTAACCGCCTATTTTAATGCATTATCTCCTGACAATGTTAGTTATGAGGCAGGTGTGCATCGAGAAAAAGATGGGGCTATAGCGCAAAAAGGTGCGGAGATGGTTACATATATGGATTGTGGACGTTGTCATGATGATGGCCAAAAGGGTATCGAATTTTCTATTGCAAGTAAAAGGCTTAAACAAAATTGGATACCAAAATGGCTTAAAGACACACGAGCAATGATTCCTTGGACTCCAATGCCATCTCATTGGGTTAAAAATGGTAATCAATATAAAGTGCCGACCAAATTTAGCGAAATTAATTCGGTGGGGGATGTGGACACCCAGGTGAATACCCTGAAAGATCTTATTGTTGCCTATAACACCGCAGAACTCGACTTTGACGTATCTTTGGGTGAGGACGAAGGTGGTGATGATGAGGAAGGGGATGAAGAAGGCGGAGATGAAGAGGATGAAGAAGAAGAGGAATAATCTTGCTCCATCCCATAACAATATATTATGATAATTTGAACGTCAATTAGAGCTAGAAAAAATGGAAAATTCAGGTCTTGAAAACTTTCTTTTAATCGCCACCAAGCCAGACAACATTCCTATTGGAACCATGTTGCTTTTTGTGGCTTGGGTATTCTGGGTTGCTGTTCGTCAGATGGTCAAGCATGACCGCTTGATAAAAGAAGGTAAAAAAGAAAAAATTTGGGATGAAATGATTAAGTAAGTGGCCATTTTCGGGATCATATTCTTAGCTTTTTTTATTGGTATAATCCTGATTGTTTTCCTGAAAAAAACTTCTCCTCCTCCCCCGCAAGAACAAACCAGCTTTGAAAGTCCTTCTGATATACCTGTCTACCTGACTGACCGAGACGCCTTTAAAGCAAAATGTATTGAGTTTTTGGAAAAGTTCAACCTTGAATACACCCATTCTGTTTGGGCCGATGATCATGAGTTGGAAATTGCTATGAATGATGAAACCCCTGTTGTGGGTGGAAGCTACATTGCGCTTTGCATCATTGATCCTCCAGACAAAACAGTCAATGCAATAAAGGTTAAAGGATTTCTTGATACGGTGAAAGGAGAAGGCGCGTCGCGGGGTATATTGATCACTACAGGATACTTTACAAATGAAGCGATGAACTTAATTGAAGATGAACCTGTTGAACTGGTTAATGTGGTTGCATTTATATCTTACCTGAAAAAGTTTGGTATTTACGAACAAACTCCTGAGTCATCCTGAATCAAGAGCCTGAAAATTTGAATTTCTGCAAGCGGCTCGAAACCTCTCTGAAAGATCATAATAGCCAACAAAAAAGTCTCTTGTAACTTACATTGGTTTATCAATGCCTTATGTTATTATCATTACATGAAAATTAGTGAAAAACTCAGATTATCAGCGCCCATTTTTTCTTTTGAATTTTTTCCTCCTAAAGATTCTGAAGGATTCGCGTCTTTATTTGAAACGATAGCTCGTCTTAAGGTCTCGGACCCGGGGTTTGTTTCGGTAACCTATGGAGCAGGAGGGAGTACTCGTTCTAAGACTGTTGACCTTGTTGGGAATATAAAAAATTTCATTGGTCTTGAAAGCATGGCTCACCTGACATGTGTCGGGCACGATCAGCAGGAAATTCGTTCGGTTCTGGAAAGCTTGCAGTCCCGGAATATAGATAACATTCTTGCGCTTAGAGGGGATCCCCCACAAGGTGAAGAAAAATTTTTAAAAACTGAGGGCGGCTTTGAATATGGCAATGAGTTGGTGGCTTTTATTAAAAAGAATTTTTCTTTTTGCGTAGGTGCGGCTTGCTATCCTGAAGGACATGTAGAGTGTAAAGACCTTGATAAGGATATCGAAAATTTGAAGAGGAAAGTAGATAGTGGGGCAGACTTTCTTGTTACGCAATTATTTTTTGATAACAAACATTATTTTGATTTCATGGATAGAGCTGCGAAGGCTAATATTAATATACCGGTTATTCCTGGAATAATGCCTGTTTTGAACCTTAAACAGATAAAACGGTTTACAAAGATGTGCGGTGCAACTTTATCACCTGGTTTGATTAATAAATTTTCCGGGATTGAGGATGATAGTGAAAAGGTCAGGCAAATCGGTATTGCCCATGCAATTGAACAATGTCGGGAGCTACTTGAAAACAAGGCACCAGGCATTCATTTTTATACTTTGAACAGATCCAAGGCAACACTAACCATATTGGAAGCACTTAGAGAGTTCACGTGAATTTCCTGAAAGTTTCATGTATCTCTGTAATATTAAAATGCCTGTGCATGGGTATTTTTTTTATAGTTTGGACCAGCCCGGTAATGGGACAAGGGTCTAAGGTTACAGATGATATGGTGTTGATTCCAGGTGGAACTTTCATAAGGGGATGCAACCGCTTTGGGCCGCAACATGGAGCTCCTGAACAAAAAGTTCATCTGGACGCTTTTTGGATTGATAAGTATGAGGTGACAAATAAAAAATTCGAAAAATTATTTTCTGAGCATTATTTGCGAAGAAGTATTTTTTCTGATTGCGATAATTGCCCGGTTTCAAAGTTAAACTGGTATGAAGCTGCGGATTATTGCCATCTGATTGGAAAAGCTCTTCCTAGTGAAGCTCAATGGGAAAGGGCGGCAGGAAATGGTAATGGCTGCCAGTTCCCCTGGGGCGAAGGTTTTGATCTCATGAAGCCTCTTGCAAGAGGAGGGATTAAGTTGAATGACAAGGCAGCTCCAGTAGGATCTTTTCCTCCCAATTCTAATGGTGTCTATGATATGGCTGGAAATGTCTGGGAGTGGGTCGCAGATTGGTTTTCAGTCAAATTTTATTACACAGATATCCTTCATAATCCCAGAGGGCCAACCCGAGGTGTCATGAAAGTTAGAAGGGGTGGTTCATGGTCGGATTCTGTGGTTGCTATGACATCTGGATACCGGGACTGGAGTTATCCTTTATCCCGGGGTTTTAATGATATTGGTTTTCGTTGCGCGATCAATTTAAAACCTGTTAGAAATTGATATGGTTACACAAGTCAAACTGGATTATATAAACCGGATTATTGATGAGTCGCTTGATGGTGAAGCCTTGGAATTAAATGGTAGATTCCTGGGGGATGAAGGAATTGAGGCCCTGGTCCAGACCAATCGTATTTTTGAGGTAGAAAATCTCGACCTATCAAGAAACAAACTGACATGGCGTGGTGCGCACCATCTGTTCCGTTGTCGCTTGTTTAAAAAGCTGAAACGATTATATCTTGGCGAAAATAATATTTCTGACAAAGGGATAAAGGAATTACCTTCAGCGGATTTCGCTGAGAACCTGTCGCTCCTGGATTTGCGCTATAACAATATAGGGACTGAAGGTGGACTCGCACTTGTTCAATCAGAGAAGTTCAGAAAACTTCAGGTGCTGATATTACAGGAAAATCCAGTAGGAGATGAAACTCTGATAACGCTGGCGAAAGCTCCTGCTTTTGCCAATTTGAGAAAGCTGAATTTTTATCGGACTGAAATTACGCCCAAAGGCATAAAGGTATTGGCAAAATCAAAAGTATTGCAGAGGGTGAAGCATTTAAATCTGGCCCGTAATTATCTGTATTTGGAGTCTGCCAAACTTTTGGCTAACACCAAAACCCTGACCAATGTAGAAAGCCTTTTATTGTTTGATACGGGGATAAGGGATGACGGGGCAAAGGTAATTATGGAATCAGAAGCTTTTTCTAAGTTGAAAACTTTACGCATTACCTGAACACTTGCCTCAGTCAGGAGTATCGGTCGTTCAGCCAAGGCTCTGCTGTGTTGGAATACCCTCTTTTTTCCCAGAAACCCAGTTCATCCTTGTCCCGGAAAATGATCTCTCCAATCCATTTGGCGCCTTTCCAGGCGTAAAGTTGGGGGGTTATCATCCTTACTGGCCCACCATGCTCTCTTGTAAGGGGTTGGTTTTCCCATTCATGGACTAGTAGAACATCGTATTTCATGGCTTCTTCCAGTGGTAGATTGGTTGAGTATCCATCCCAGGCCTTTATGAAAACGAATTTAGCGCTTGGGAGAACGCCGCAGTGTGCAGCTACATCCGAGAATTTAACACCCTTCCATTTATTGTCCAATCGACTCCAAGTGGTGACGCAATGAAAGTCAGAGACATCAGTGGTCTGGGGAAGCTTGAGAAACTCTTCCCAATCAAAGGTTTTGACGGTTTTGACCAGGCCGGATACAGTCAGGTTCCATGAAAACTCATCCAGCTCTGGGGTCACACCAAGATCCAGGACTGGCCAGCTTTCTACCACTCTCTGACCGGGAGGAATCTTAGGGTTGCCATCTCGGTTAAGCTCACCTTCCCCCTGGGGCACTTCATCTTTTAAAGGCTGTTTATCTTTAAAAGCCTTGCGATACTCGATCAACCGCTCCCGTCCCTTGATTTTCTTTGAGTTTGGATCGTATTGCATATAACTTTAACTAATAATCCCTAAACTATTAAAAATAAAATAAACTTTTGACCTGGAAGTTGTTTGTCTGATGGGCTGGCCCCTGTTTGCTCGTTGGTTAAGATGAGATTTAATCCAGTTGGTTACAAATTAAATTGCCTGATTTTCTCAGCGGTTTATTCCAAATATCCCTTGTTCCGTATTCCGGTTTAAAAGCTATTGCTAATAAGGGTTAAGTCATTTTCCAGATTCACCGAATAAGGAGAAGACAGACTTTTACCAGGTGGAGACCCTTCAATATGAAACTTAAAGTCCTTTCTTTTAATTGGCATGAACCCTATTTATGTTTACTCTCACGAACTGATCATCAATTCCTAATCGTAGAACCTGAGATTGCCCCGGGCCATTTCCGAAGATGGGATGAAAATATGCGCCCTGTTCCAGAAAACGTTTCAATAATTTCTAAAGAAAATGCCCGGCAAATGCTGGAGCTTGGTGAACTTGATCTTATTATTGCACACAATATTAAAGATCTAATAGAAGTTAAGGACTATTCACTCCCCAAAATTGCCGTATTCCACAACTGTTTATCTACCGAAATTGCTTTAGGAAAAGATAAGGTGAACAGGCAGGAATATTTAAATCAAATAAACCTTCTTCTAAGGGATGTTAAAAATGTGTTCATATCTGAGAGGAAAAGACAGGATTGGGGATTGGATGGTGAACTGATTTTGCCGGGAATAGATATTTCTGACTATGGGGGATATAGGGGGGAAAGGGATACTGTGCTGCGGGTAGGAAACTTAATGCAGGAAAGAGATTTGATGATGGGGTATTCAGACAGTCAGAAGATAGTGGGGGAGCATCCTGTGACAACTCTAGGCATCAACCCCAATATTCCAAATTCCCGCTTGTCGGAGGGGTTTCAAGATTTACTGGAAAACTTCAGAGGATGCCGTGTATTCATCAACACTACGGTGGATGAATATGAAGATGGCTATAACCTCAGCATGCTTGAGGCTATGGCAACCGGAATGCCGGTGGTCAGTTCATGGAACAAGTCCTCCCCCATTGAGGATGGTAAAAATGGATATATTTCCAGGGACTTTGATTATCTAAATGAGTGCATTGACTTTTTATTAAAAAATCCGGAAGAAGCTCGCAAGCTGGGCAAGCAGGCCCAGAAAACTGTTCAGGAAAAATTTCCATTAACCAGGTTTGTTCATTCCTGGCAGAAGGTTATCCAACAATCTGCTCTTGAATTTCTTGAGAGAACAGGAGTCAATTTACAGAATAAGGACATTCCTTTTCAGGAAAAAGTTCGCAAAAATGTATTGATGGATTTTGTATCTTATCCTGCCACAACCGCCCACTATCTGGAGAGAGCATTCAGGAAAAATCATAATGTCATCACCTGTGGTTCTCAAATAAATGAAGATATTGTCAAACTATGGAACCTGGAAGCTCTTAACTGGGAAGTAACCCCACAAGATATATACAGGGGTAATGAGACTACTTTGCAAGAAGTGATGGGGTGTTTGCCTGATGAATGGAAGCCAGACTTTTATTTATGGGTTGAAACGGGCTTGAGTGATATCCCGAGAGATCTGGGTCAGCACAAATTGCCAAAGGTTTGTTACCTCATTGACACCCACATAAACTTTGACAGGCATCTTGAAGTTGCCAGGAGTTTCGATTTTGTCTTTTTGGCACAAAAAGCATATGTGCAACCCATGATCCGGGCTGGAATAGATAATGTAATGTGGTTACCTCTTGCTTGTGATCCTGAAATACACGGAAAAGTTGAGCTTCCCAAAAGTTGTGATGTTGGTTTCGTAGGGTCGATATCCTCAAAGCCAGACCGTCGCAATCATCTATTGGGAAGAATAAATAAACAATTTGAACTGGATTGTCAGAGAAAATTCATGAATGAAATGGCTGAACATTTTAGTAAATCTAAAATTGTATTTAATAATGCCATCAACAATGACCTCAATATGAGAGTTTTCGAGGCTTTGTGCAGTGGCAGTCTTCTGGTGACTGACCCTGCAAATGGAAGCGGCTTAAAAGAGCTTTTTGAAGACAAGGAACATTTGGTTGTTTATGACGATGATCAACTTGAAGAAACTATTTCTCATTATCTTGTTAATGATGTTGTCAGGGAAAAGATAGCAGCCCAGGGTAGGAATGAAGTGTTGGCAAGACATACTTATGAACATCGCATAAATGAAATGATACAAATTCTTGATAATAGAATAGAAGGTAGCAATGAGTCTGAATCACAGGATGATAAATCTTCTTCATATTATCAGAATGTCAGGCATGACTTGATTCCTCTGGTTCCTGATGATGCCAAATGCATTTTAGAGGTGGGGTGTGCGGCTGGAATGACTGGCCGGGAACTCAAAAAACGTTCAGGAGCCTTTGTGGCGGGAATAGAGATGAATAACAAAGCCGCCTGTGCTGCTAAAAATGTTCTGGACGATGTGGTTCAGGGAAATATAGAGGATATAGAGCTGCCTTATAGCAAAAATTCTTTTGATTGTATTTTGTTTGCAGATGTTCTGGAGCATTTAATTGACCCTCTTTCTGTTTTGCAAAAAGTACGCCCATTAATGAAAAATAAAGGAACAATTGTGGCAAGCATACCCAATGTTCAGTTTCATGGGGTGGTTCATCAATTAATCGAGGGAAACTGGACCTATGAGAAGGAAGGAATACTTGATGAAACCCATCTCAGGTTTTTTACCTTCAAGGAAATCGAAAAACTCTTTTCACAGGCTGGATATTCTATAGCGCGTGTTGATGAAGTTCTGGACCCGCAATATGAGAAACTCTCAGATCAAAATGCCACATCGCTTAATTTTGGCAGGACGCAAATTAAAGACTTGACTGCTGAAGAGATTAAAAGATTCTTCGTATTTCAGTATCTGGTTGTTGCAAATCCATTAAGCTCTAATAAAAATGAGGTGGAAGATATGTTGCAAGGTGAAAAGCGGGAATCACAAATTAAAAATTTATTTTTGGAAGCATCTGAGGTGCTGGAATCAGGTGAGTTTGAGATCGCCTTAAAACTTTATGGTGAAATTTTAAACCTGTCTCCAGACAATGCAGGTGCACTCGTTGGAATGGGTGATTGTTATATGAAGCTCCAGCTGCCTGACAATGCAGAGAGCTGCTATGAAAATGCATGTTTAAAGGAACCTGATAACGACAAAGGCTGGTTAGGATCTGGATTGCTGGCACTTTACAAGGGTGATAACAAGAAGGCTGATATTTGTTTTAATAAATGTCTGGAAAATAGCGCAGCTAATGATAAAGCTTTTTGTGGACTAGGTATGGTGAGAGTTAATAGAGGTGATGTTGATGGTGCTTATGATTATTTCTGCAAGGCTTTGGATACAAACCCGGAAAACCTCTCAGCTTGTAAATCCCTTATGGAACTTTCCTATAAGATAGAACAGTTTGGCGAGATTGAAATATATTTGAATAAATTTATAGACCTTCATCCTGCCGATCTCAATATGCGATATGGTCTGGCTGGAATTCAATATAAGAATGGCAAGCTTGAGGACTCAATTAAAAACCTGGAATACATTCTTGCTTTGGATTCAGCGCATGAGCCAGCCCGGGAGCTGTTAGAAAATGTTCGTGCTGATGTCGTATTGACAAAATAACTTCCTTGATATGGATTTTTTCAAACAAAACCTGGAGCTCCTGCAAGAATCCGATCCAGAACTTGCAAGGCGTGTTGCGGAAGAACCCTTCCCTGAGAGTGTGAAAGTCGTTCAATCAAAAGACGGCTTTCCTGTGCCTCAGGTTGCTGGAGTAACTTTGCACAGTCAGTATCGCCCTTTAGATGAAGGATTGAAAACGACAGCAGACTTTGCTTTCAACCCGGAACAGAAGACAATTATTTTTGGTTTGGGGTTTGGTTATCACATTCGGTCCTTACTCAATAAGCAAGAGATGGCGCTGACCGTTGTCGAACCATTGTTACCCGTGTTCAGGGCTTTTATGTCGTGCATTGATATACGGCCTTTTATAGAGAAGGTGCGGTTCCTGGTGGGAGAGACACCTGCTTGTTTGCTTGCCCGGCTCGAACCTGGTGACTGGAAAATTTTTAAGCATCTTCCTTCTATAAGAATTGGCGAGGTTTATTACGACAGGCTTGATGAGGGTATAAAGGTTAGAAGTCTGCTTCAGGAACGCACGCTTAGGGTGATGATTGTTAATCCCGTCTATGGAGGTTCTTTACCAACCGCTCATCATTGTGCAGGCGCTCTCAGAAATTTGGGACATGAGGTGGCTACGGTAGATTGTGAAGCTTTTGAGCAGGGCTTTTTCTCATTAAAGAAAGTCACACGCAACCCTGAAAACTCTGAAATACTCTCCCAAAACTTCATGAAGTTTATGGGGGAAATAGCAGCCGCCAAGGCAGCAGAATTTCAACCTGACATCATCCTGTCTCTTGCCCAGGCACCGCTTACTCCAGATGCAATTCAAAAACTCAAAATGTTAAACATTCCAGTTGTTTTCTGGTTTGTAGAAGACTTCAGGACCTTGCCATATTGGAAAGAAATTGTTACTGCCTATGATCACATTTTCACCCTGCAGGATGGTGCTTTTCATGACGAGTTGAGATCAAAAGAAGTAAGGGATTGTTATTATCTTCCGCAGGCCTGCTACCCCGATATTCACAAACCTTTGGCTAGCTTCGATATTTATTCAGCAGATGTTTCATTTATGGGAGCTCCCTATCATAACAGAGTTCATTCCTTTCCCAGGTTGATGGACCTGGACTTCAAAATTTGGGGTGAGGGGTGGAATCCTGAAACGCCTCTGGGGCGCCATGTGCAAAATAGTAAGAAACGTGTTTCAACAGAAGAGTCGGTTAAAATTTATAACTCTGCAAAAATAAATCTCAACCTGCATTCTTCCACCTATCACTATGGTATTAATCCGGATGGTGACTTTGTGAACCCGAGAACTTTTGAGATTGCCGCATGCAGGGGCTTCCAACTTGTGGATCAAAGAAAAGACCTGTCACGCATGTTTAAGGTAGGTGATGAAATTATAGCCTTCGAGTCAATGGATCAAATGAGGGCGCAAATTGATTATTTCCTTGCAAGGCCGGAAGAAAGGAATGCAATAGCTTTGAAAGCGTATCAACGTGTTTTAAGGGAGCATACTATGGAACATCGTATGCAAGAACTATTGATACACGTTTTTCTGGATCGTAAAGAGGCTCTTGATTCCCTGGGTGAAAATGATAGAGATCCCTTGGATTATTGTGTTGAGCAGGCAGGTGAGAATACGGAACTGGGGAAATACCTGAAACAGTTTAAAGGTCAGCACCCTTTCTCTTTAAAGACAGTAATAGACCATATTTATAGAGGTGAAGGAGCTTTAGATAGTAAAGAGTCCATATTTCTAATGTTAGACCAGATTTTAAAGGAGAAAGATTGATCGTGGCTGAAAATATTTTAATTCTCAGCATGACTCGAATGGGAGACATGATACAGACAACCCCTTTGATCAGGGGATTAAGGGAGAAGTATCCTCATTCAAAAATTACTCTCCTGGTGACCAGTGATTTTGCCACCGCAGTCCCCCTCATACCCGATGTTGATGAATCAATTGTTCTCAACTTTAAACAGTTTACGATCAGCGAAGACTGGGAAGATCAATCATGGATAAAAGTATACCGTTATATTGAGCAATCTCTTGAGGCTATAAAGAATGAAAATTATGACCTGTTAGTAAACTTAAGTCATTCGAAATTCAGCGCGTTAATGGTTGGTTACCTGGGTATAAAAAATGTCATCGGTTTTCATTGCAATGAATTTGGAAATCGTATGACAGGACACCCATGGATGCAATATTTTGGCATTGAGGTTTTTAATCGTACTTTTAATGAATTTAATCTGGTGGAAATTTTTTCAGCAAGTGCAGGGGTTGATGTAAAGGGGCGATCTATAGAAGTACTTCAGCCACCCAACCAGCCATCACTTGATGATTTTTCAGATGAAAACTCTGAAGAAATGTTGATTGGTATTCAGGCGGGTTCAAGCCTGGTTGGTCGTCGATGGCCCACCCGGTATTTTGCGGAACTTGCTGATTTGCTGATTGAAAAAACCAGCGCGAAAATTATCATGTTTGGGGTGCAGTCTGAAAATGAGATTGCAGAAGAGGTGATCAACCTTTCAAAAAATAAGGACAGAATAAAGAATCTAGCAGGTAAAACCAGTATCAATGAATTGGCCCAGTTGCTTGAGAAATGCAAATACCTGGTTACCAATGATACGGGTACAATGCATTTGGCTGCAGCTCTTGGAACAAAAATAGTGAGTCTGTTTTTCGCCCATGCGCACCCTTATGAAACGGCTCCTTTTGCTCCCGGGCATTTAATTTTTCAGGCGGGAGTTTCCTGCGCGCCATGCAGCTATGGAGTCCATTGCAATAATATTGTCTGTGTTGACAAAGTGCTCCCTCAACATCTTTTCTCTGCGATAGAAAATCATATTAAAACTCAGTCATGGGTCCTTCCGGAGGAAATCGGGTCTGAATCGGAAGTGAATGTATATGAAACGGAATTTGACTCAAACATGAATTTTAGGCTGCGGCCCCTGGTTGAATATAAGCTTGAAATGAATGATTTGATCCGGTCATCTTATACTCTTCTGTGGAGGGCAGTTCTTGAAGGTGAGAATGATGTGAGTGATCAGCTTATAAGTAATACTTGTGAAAACCTTTCAAGGGAATATGATTGCTCTGATATTGAGCTGATTGATGATCAGTTAGAAAAGAAACTTATAGTAATAGACGATATTGCGAAGGTGGCTCATTCGGGGCAAAGCCTTTGCGGAAAAATTATCAAAGGTTCTTCAAAAAATTACCCACAGAAAATAAAAAAATTTGGCGAGAAACTCACTGAGTTAGACCGGGAAATTGAAGTTATGGGAATGAGTAATCCGGAGATTAAACCGTTGACCGACATGTTCAGTAAAAGAAAGGAAAATGT
>WAHY01000020.1 GCA_009873635.1 Nitrospinota bacterium | reverse complement strand
AGAAAAAGAATCTGAGGAGGTATTGAATTTAAAGGGTGTCCTTGCAAGTTTAGAGGCTGAAAATGAAAGCCTAAAAAAAAATATTGAGGGTACAATAAAATCAAATGATAAGCTAAAGAATAAATCAATGTCCGATGAAATTAATGAAGACATAGGGCGTGCACCTATAAATACTACGGAAAGAATAAAGCAGGGCTACAAAACTCTAATAAATGAGGCAATAAAAGTTAGCAGTGGATATTATGAGGGGGATGAAATCAATCAGGCTATTAAGTTTTATATTAATGTTCTAGAAGGAGATAAGACAATTAAAGCTCAGAACCTAAATAAAGCCTCCGTTGATGATATCACAATCAAGCTTAAAAAATATGAAAACGAGTATGATCAAAAAATAGCTGACTTATTAGAACATGAATCTGGTTTATTATTACAAAGTCAACAACTAAAAACCAATGAACAGAAAAATAAGGGCGAGATCGATTCGGCAAATGCAGAACTCAAATCTAATTCCGGAGAATTTGTTGGCGGATCAGATTTTTTTGTGTCTTTTTGTGATGTTCAATCTGTTTTACTTTGTTTTTTTGTTGTTTTCTTTTCTATTAGCAATCAAGATTATGAAAAGTTTGAAGTTTTCTTTTCTACTTGGAACAATAAGGAAGTAGAGCTAAATAGACCAAACAATATTAGTCTTAACGAACAAGAATTAAAAATTATTGGCAAAGTTAAAGAACTTGTAAAATCCGGAGTTGACCCTGAAACAATAATACGAAATGATGCTGATGAGGTTAGGTTGATTTTTCCGAGTTCTGATTTGTTTATTCCTGGGGATATTAAGTTATCTAGAAAAGGCTTAAATCGCTTAAACTCTAAATTTAAAGATATGATTTCTTTGGGAGGAATCAAGCAAATAAGAATTGAGAGCTACACCGATAAAAAAGAATTAAAAAATAGCCAAAAAATATCTAAAAAATATTCTAACAATTTTACTTTATCTGTCGCACGTTCTAATACAATAGCAAGAGTATTCAATAAGAAATACAGGTTTCCAGAAAATTCAACGGTAATCACAGGTTATGACTCGACCAGACAGTCTAATTTAAGAATGGCTAAGAAAAACAAAACTATGGCCAATAGAGTCGAAATTGAAATAATAAGGGATAAAAATATCAAAAAGAAATTTACATAATCTTTTTTAATTGATTGACACATTTTAAAGCTATATCAATATGACAAAAAAATATGATTTCGGTACTTTTATAGGGGTTTTGGCGGGAGTTATTTTAATTGTTACCGCCATACTTCGCGGTGGCGAAATTGATGTTTTTTTAAGCTTAAGCTCTTTTTTTATTGTTGCTGGCGGTACTATTTCAACAGCTTTTATTGCATTTCATTATTCAAAGATATTTGCCTTGGTGCCCGTTATTGTAAATGCATTTAAACCTGACAATCATCACCCCCTTGAATATATTAATTTAATTATTACTCTTTTAAAAAAATATAGAAATGAAGGAAGAAAGGGATTAGAAAACCACCACGAATTTTTAGAAAATCGTTTTTTTGAACAAGGAATAAGAATGATAGTAGATGATTATAAAGTTGAAGATATAAACGATTTGATTTCAAAGTCAATAAATTCTGTAAAAGAACGGCATACGCAAGGACAAAGTATTATTCGATTTATGGGTGCACAAGCTCCAATTTTTGGAATGATGGGTACATTAATTGGTTTAATTCAAATGATGCAGAATTTATCAGACCCCAGCATGATTGGCCCTGGACTAGCTGTAGCACTTAATACTACATTTTATGGTATTTTAATATCCAATCTTGTTTTTAATCCAATCGCGGTGAAACTATCAACTCGTACAGATAGCGAAATTCACTTGATTAAAGTTATCCATGCAGGAATTATTGGTATTAAAAGAAAATCGCATCATTTGTTAGTTACAGAACAAATGAATTCTTTCTTATCAAGAGATGAACAACAATCATAACTTACAACTATCAAAAACATATAGATATCTTCCAGGCTTCATTCGCTCTGACAACGGCCCTGAGTTTACAGCTAAAGTAGTCAGAAACTGGTTGGAACGATTAGGAGTTCAAACATTATTCATTGAACCAGGTTCGCCTTGGGAAAATGGATACAATTAATCCTTTAATGGAAAGCTCAGAGATGAACTGTTGAATGGAGAAATCTTTACAACTTTACTGGAAGCTAAGGTCTTAATAGAAAACTGGAGGAGAGAATACAATCAGTTTAGACCCCATAGCGCACTGAATTATCAGCCTCCAGCAACGGAAACGATTGCGCCAAAGGTGGAAATACTAACTTAAAGGGTGACACAACTTAATGGGGCAGGCCAACATTATTTGGTACATACATCTTGCAGGTACCGTCTCAAAACGAATAGACGCGCTCTACACAATTCTGGAAAAACTGGAAGAAGAAAAGAGCATCAATTCTCACTTGATGCTCATAAACGCACAAACCACCTACAGTTTATAATACAACCAAAATTTTGTTTTTATGAGTTAGGCAAAGAATAATAAAAATACTCTTTGTATCAAATTGATTAACTAGACCATCTCATCCCCGCCACCACTAACAATAACCTTGCCATCTTCTTCGAGTTTCTTAACAACCGCGATAACCTTCTGCTGGGCAGCTTCAACTTCGCTGATTTTCATAGGCCCGAGTGACTCGAGGTCTTCCTTCAACATCATCGACGCACGTTCGGACATATTTTCGAATAGTTTTTCTTTCAACTCATCACTTGCCGTTTTCAATCCAATCAGTAGATCTTCCTGGTTAATCTCTTTCATGACGAGCTGGATGCCTGCGTCATCAATTTTTTTAATATCTTCGAAGGTGAAGCGCAGGTTACGGATCTCGTCCGCCATATCCTTATCCACCTCATCCATAGCAGACAGTATAGATGTTTCTGAGGCCCTGTCTAAAGAACCAAGGATCTCGGCAGCAGCTTCAACACCACCTAATTTGTTACCTGAAACTGCACCCGATGAACGGAACTCTGCCTGTAATGCTTCATCCAATTCACGGATAACATTCGGAGCAACGCGTTCAAGTGCTGCAAGACGATGCAGAATCTCCATGCGCTTTTCTTCTGGTATTTCGCGAATAGTTTGACTGGCAACCTGTGGCTCAAGGTGAGCGAGAATAATCGCCGCAGTTTGAGGGTGCTCGTTAACAATGAAAGATGAGATAACTTTCGGATCCAGCATGCGGACCGTTTCCAGCCCACCGCCCATTTCCTCGCCCGGCGCCGTTATGTTATTCAAAATTTCGGTTGCCTTGGCCGGGTCGAGAGCCTGCATCAGAGCCGTCCTCAGAAAGTCCATTCCGGCAATGCCCAAACCTCCAGTTCCGGACTCAACGATATTATAAAATTCTTTATTGATACTGTCCATGTCGCTAACATCTACATCACCTAGAGCAGCCATGTAATTACCAATATTCTGAATTTCACGCTCGTCCATATTCGCTAGCACTTGGGCAGCAGCTTCTTCCCCTATTGTCATCAATAAGATGGCAGCTTTTTGTGGGCCTGTTAGTTTTGATGTCATAACCTATTGATTTTTAATGAGTGTTGTATGCCTAACCTCTATAATATTACCCTGACAGACTGACTTGTCAACCCCAAAACACAAGAAAAACGAGAGAAGATGCAATTTGTCCCGCCTGCCATTTATCCCTTATAATTCGGCGATTTCCTATTAACACGACATAAAGAAGGTGGATGCGTCCCACAGGTTCTTAAAACAGCACCGGATTACTAACTGAATATTTTGAGTTAGCCAGGATAGATGTTCCGCTACTACATGTGTTGCCTCTTTTATGTTTTTTAGCAAAAGTCCGATGTATTCATCTTCAGGGGAAGTTTACCAGACAACGATCAGGGTCCTAGAATGAGTCTCTAAAATTGAAGTTCAGTGACAAAACATTCCCTTGTCATCAGGATTGTGTAAAAATGCTGCTTCAATCATGGTATTGAGTGCTTGCCAAAAGGTGAGGTTTTTTATGATGGCATCATTATAAAGGCTGGAATTGCAAATCTAACAATTATTTTCGATGCGGTGAATTATTCAGGGAGGGAAGGAAAAAATGGAGGCGCCGGGCGGACTCGAACCGCCGATAGAGATTTTGCAGACCTCTGCCTTACCACTTGGCGACGGCGCCCTGCTTGGTTGTCACGATGGAAAAATGGAGCGGGAGAAGGGGTTCGAACCCTCGACTTCAACCTTGGCAAGGTTGCACTCTACCACTGAGTTACTCCCGCAACTTTTTGACTAGGCAACTATTTATTTGGGATGGAAAACCCGTGAACAATTATATTTCTTCAATTGAGTTTGTCAAATTCTATTTTTTAATGAACTTTGCTTCAGTTCCTTCGATCAGTCTTACAATATTGCCGTAATGCCTTAGTATGGTCAGCAAACCAATAATTACTGCAAGATAAATATAGGGAAGTTGCAACTTAAATAATATAGCAAACAAGGGAAGAGAAACTGCTGCCATGATTGATCCGATAGAAACATAGCCCGAAATCCACAAACAGATAGAAAATACGCCAATCGAACAAAGCGTTGACCAGGGCATGATATATGAAAAAAGTCCAAGGCTGGTTGCAACTCCTTTGCCACCCTTAAACTTCAAAAAAATCGAGTAAAGATGCCCAAGAAAAACCATTAACCCGGAAAGGGCGACCAACTCCGGCTTCTCATACAGTGCCTCTGCAGAGACAACCACAATAAGTCCTTTCGATACATCTCCCAGAAGAGTCAGTATTCCGGCTTTTTTACCCATTACCCGGGCTACGTTAGTGGCTCCAATATTTCCGCTGCCATGTTCCTGGATATTCAGGTTTTGTGTGCGCGCAAGAACAACTCCAAAGGGAATGGAGCCGACTAAATATGAGACTATACATAGAGATATAGTTTCAATCAACATGATGAAGAATTCACTCTGCCTCGTCCACCCAGGACTCGCTTTGCAGTTTTAATTTTATTTTTAATTTGGCCCTTTTCTCGACTTGCCTGACTCGTTCTCGGGAAAGGCCGATTTCTTTACCAATCTCTTCCAAGGTTTTTACTTCTCCATCAAAACCAAATCGCATTTTGAGTATTAATGCCTCCCTTTCTGAGAGGTCCTCCAATAACTGGTCAACCTTGGCACTGAGTGATGCTTGCATAAGTTGATCGTCGTAGGGGATGAGATCCTGGTTTTCCAGAAGATCCAGATAAGGTGTGTCTTCAGAATCTTTTAATGGAGAATCGAGTGAAAGGTGAGTCCGGTATGCGCGCATGATGGAATTTACTTCATCATCCCTGTATCCCAGGCTTTTAGCCAGTTCAGACTGTGTTGGTTCCCGCTCAAGGTCCTGTGCCATTTCCTGGCTTCGCTGATTGATCTTCAGCACTTTCCCAGCCTGTTTTACCGGTAGTTTGACAGTGCCAGATTGTTCTGCAAGAGAATGCATGATAGCCTGCTTGATCCACCACACCGCATAGGTGATAAATTTAACATTTCTTGATACATCAAAACGTTTGGCGGCTTGAATCAGTCCTATGTTTCCTTCTTCAATCAAATCCTGAAGGGAAATGCCTAATCCACGGTACTTATTGGCAACGGTCACAACATACTTTAAGTTTCTGCGTACCATCTCCTGTATGGCTTTAGGGTCACCGGCTTTAATGGATTCTGCCAGCTTGATTTCCTCATTTCGGGTAAGAACTTTAATTTTGCCAATTTCTTCCATGTATTGTGTGAGCGGGTCATGGTTTGCCCCTTTACTCTCTGTTGAGGAAGAGCGTTTGGTTTTTCGCGATTTGTTTTGAGGAGTCTTAGGCATATTTCAATATGTTAACGCAGTTCTTTCAGGCGAACCCGCGCTTCTTTTGCAAATTCGCTTCTTGGGGAGCTTCTAATAACGTTTTTATAATAATTGGATGCTTCAGAAAAATTTTGTTCACGATAGTAGGACTCACCCAAAAGGAACTCTGCTTCGAGAGTATAAGAATGGTTGGGATATTCCATCTTCAAACGTTTGAACCTTTGGATCGCAGATTGATAAGAGCCAGTGCGAAAATAAAATTTGCCTATTTCAAAGATATTTTGCGCAAGAATGTCCAGGCATTGAGTGATTTTTAATTTTGCCGGTTTGGTGTAGGAGCTATCTGGAAAATCTTCAACAAAGTGTTGAAAACCTTCCAGGGCAGAGTTTACAGGAGTCAAGTCACGTGATGCCAGGTCAGTCAGCTTGAAATGGGACATGGCTTTATAGAAATGTGCCCGGTCTGCAAAACTGTGAGCGGGATAAAGTTCGGTAAATTTCTGGTAATGAAATTTGGCCTCTTCAAATTCTGCCAATTTAAAATGAATGTCTGCCAGCATCATTGTGGCCGCTACCCGTTCTTTGCTGTCGGGATAATCTTCCATTAATTGTTCTACTTTGGCCTTGGCTTCTTCAGGTTCGTCATTTTTTGCCAGCCGCTTACTTTGTTGCAGTAATTGTTTTGCAGAATAACTCCTCTCTTTTGTTGTGGAACATCCCGCGATAATCATAAGCAGGAAAATCAAAGAAAAAACAGGTGTGATTTTGAAGGAAAGTCGGAATCGGGACATTGTTGTTATAGATGGTTACAGGCTTTTTTCAAATATATACTAAAAAACCTTGTGTTTAAAGAACTTAATCATTTTACAGGGCCTTAAAGCTCCTTGCTTATCCAGAAAACTTCATGCTATAACTTCAACGATATACCCATTGATAAAATGGGGTCTTCCTTCAGGGAAAAACCTTTACCATGAAACGTATTATAAAGATTATATTGTTAAGTCTATTAGGTTTTCCTGGGTTTGCTTTTGCCGCAGAACCTGTATCTGCAGATTCGTGGAAACTGCTCTCTATTTTTGAAAAAGGTGGGGTTATGATGTATCCCATTCTTTTTGCCTCTGTGCTCATGTTGGGGATTGCCATAGAACGTCTTTATAACCTGAGAAGAAAAAATGTCATTGATTCAAATTTCCTCCAGAATGTACGGGATCAATGGGATTGGAAGGACACTCATAAAACCCTTCAACTGTGTAACTCTTACGACAATTCACTTTCGCGGATTCTGAAAGTCGGGCTATTGCGGGTAGGAGGTAAGCTCGATGAAATTGAGAGGGCCATTGAGGGTGCTGGTCAACATGAAGCGTCATTGATGAATTCTAACCTGAGGGTTTTAGGAGCCGTGGCAAACATCACTCCAATGATGGGCCTTTTGGGAACTGTATTTGGCATGATCCGGGCCTTCAATGTAATTTCTTTAAGCGGAACAGGGAATCCCGGACTTGTTGCCAGCGGTATTTCAGAAGCATTGATAACAACTGCCGCTGGGATGGTGGTCGGTATCCCGGCTTTAGCCCTTTATCATTATTTCAGAGGAAAAATTGATCGTTACGTTTTTGAAATGGAAGAAATATCCTTTCAGCTTATTGAGGAACTTTCCTATGACGGCATTCGAAAATCTAAATCTGAGTCTTCAAGTACGATGAGAGGAAAGCCAAAGAGGACATCAAGTGTTAGTTAATCATCAGGGATCTGCGGCTTAAGAGGAATACTTCATGCAATTCAGAAGAGAAGAGGAAGATAATTTCGCTCTGGATATGACACCGATGATTGATGTGGTGTTCCTGCTCATAATTTTCTTTATGGTCTCAACAGTTTTTGTTGACTTCAGCAGGAAAATGGATATAAATCTTCCTACTTCCAAGTCTTCCGTCCTCGATGAAAGTGCAAAGACCCTGGAGGTCGAGATGTCGAAAGATAAGAAAATTTTTCTTGGAGGCAAACCGCTGACGCTTCTTGGGCTTGAAACCACTCTCGCTAAAATGCAGTTCAAGGACAAAAAACCAACCGCGATTATTCGTGCTGATAAATCCTTGCCATACGGAGATGTGATTCAGGTCATGGGTCTTTTGCAGAAAAAGGGCATTCCGGATATCAGTGTGGCGGTGAAATAAGGTATACTCTAAGCTTCATCCAGTATTTTTATAAATAGCGTCTGGTTCTGTTAGGAGCCGGACTCTTTATGTTTTAAGGAGAATTTTTCATGGCAACCTACACGAAAGAAAAAGATGTTGAAACCACATTGGAAGATGATGCCGAGGCACGTAAGGCGATGCAGGAAGTATTTTCAAATACTGCCAGATGGCCTGCAGGGTTTGGTGGATTCACAGCCGATGTGACGGCAAATATAAATGGTGTGGAACAAAAGGGCACTGTGACAGTAAAAGGTCCGAAGGAAATCGAGACAGATATCGGTGATGAAAACGCCAAGGGGTTTCTTACAGAAAACCTGGCTTCTATTGCCATGCATAGGGGGCCGCGTTCTTTTGAGGACTCGGATGGTAAATACAAACTTAATTTTGGTGATGATGGTACGCATCCTCTGGGCAGAAAACTGATCATGGGAGGGGATGGTATGAGTTCTTTTTACCGCATTAAAGATGGCAGAATCCAGCAGATCAACCGGCAGACACCTCGATTTTCTTTTTCTATCAATATTGAAGAGAGCCGGAAAAACCAGGATGGAAAATTCCTGACCCATAAGTATTCCGTGTTCTATTTCAACCCGGACAAAGGTTTGAAAGATGTGGAGAGCTACACTGATGAATACACCAGGGTGGGTGAGGCCGACCTTCCTGAACTGCGTCGAATCATCAACTGTGAAGAAGGTGCGGTCACAGTTTCCACGATGACGCTGAGCAACCACAAACTCCTTTAAGCAAACTATAAACGGGCCTCTAATAATTTGCTGGTTCTACTTTATGGCAACTCGCGACCCTATATTTCATAAGGGTCGCTCATGGCTAAAGACAATATTTAGAGGTGTCCATAAGTCGGCATGGGTGAAGCTTGCCTGTGCCAACTTTGAACTTCCTTTTAATACTTCAGCAAAAAATCCCCCTCAGTCCCTTGGCAGGGGGAAGTTAAAACTTTCTACACAGACTTGCCGATCACCTGGGCATCACTTTCAATAGCGACACCTTTGCCAATGATTGAATTTTTTACTGTGGCGCTGGAGCCGACTGTCGCCCCATCCCATAGAATTGAGTTTTCTATAACAGCGCCTGATCGAATTCGACACTCGTTCCCCAAAACAGCATGAGGCCCAACCTGTGCATCGTTGGAAATTTTACAATTTTTCCCAATATGAACAGGTGGTACAACTAATGGTTCTTCCGGATTTCTCGATCGAGATGTTTTTAATTTAAACTTTCCTTCAAGTGAATCAGCTTGTGCCTGGATATAAGTTTCCCGTGTGCCCATGTCGATCCAGTATTTCTCATGCAGGAATCCATGCACCGGAAGTCCCTCTTCAATCATTGATGGGAATACATCTTCAGTCGTTCCGTAAAACCTGTCGGGGGGTATGCGGGAAAAAATTTCCGGCTCCATGATCTGGATTCCTGTGAACATGACCCGTTGAGTTTTTTCGCAAGGATGCTGCATAGATGCATCGACAAATTGAGTGATACGCCCACCATCCGCCAAATGGATTGGCTTGTATTTTTCTGGCTCAGCATCCTTTCTAACTACCAGTGTCAGGCAGGACTTTTTTTCATTATGAAAAGTTAAGATGTTTTTGATATCAATATCAGCGAGCACATCGCTATTCATCACCAGGAATGTTCCGCTTTCAAGAAATGATTGAGCCTTTTTGATTCCACCAGCAGTTCCAAGAATTTCTTCTTCAACGGAAAACTTTAAACGCACTCCAAAGTCAGAGCCATCCCTAAAGTGCTCGATGATTTTTTCCGGCAAATGATGCACGTTGACGATGATGTCTTGAATGCCCTGTGAGCTTAATAAGTCCAGTGTGTGTTCCAGTAGAGGTTTATTTAATACTGGAAACATGGGTTTTGGAAGCTCAAGCGTCAAGGGTTTAAGGCGGGTGCCAAATCCAGCCGCCAGAATCATTGCCCTCATTTTTTTTGCGCCATTGCCTTGAGCGACTCGGTGAAAGGTGGGTGGGCGATTCCCTGCTCGGTGATGATTGCTGTAACCAGTTCGTTCGGGGTTATGTCAAACGCCGGGTGCGCAACATCAATATCTTCAGGGGCAATTCTTTTTTTATTGATGTTCACCACTTCTTCGGCAGACCGTTCTTCAATAGGAATCTCATCGCCAGATGTTAATGAAAGATCAAGTGTAGAAACGGGAGCCGCAACATAAAATGGAATATTGTTTTCTTTAGCAAGCACTGCGACCATATAGGTGCCTATTTTATTGGCGATATCACCATTCCCGGCGATGCGGTCAGCTCCGACTACCACCAGGTCCACTTCCCCGTTTTTCATGAAGAAACCGCACATATTGTCGGTGATAAGTTTGACGGGAATATTATCCTCTTTGAGTTCCCATGCTGTCAGCCTGGCCCCTTGCAGGAAAGGCCTGGTCTCGTTCGCCAGCACATTGATATTTTTACCAGCGTTGACAGATGCTCGAATCACCCCAAGTGCTGTTCCGAAACCCGCTGTTGCCAATGCCCCGGCATTGCAATGAGTTAAAATAACATTACCGTTTTCAACGAGAGTCTGACCGTGTTTTCCCATCGATTCATTAATGCTGATATCTTCGGTAAGAATGGTAAGTGCTTCTTCTTTTAGTCGTGATTTGAGTTCAGGGACAGGAAGGTCTTTTGAATCTTGAGCAACCCGCTTCATCCTTTTGATTGCCCATGCAAGGTTTACAGCGGTAGGGCGCGACTTGCCAAGCTTGTTGCATTGTTTTTCCATCACGGCATAGAACTCGTCAAAACTGGATGCGTTTATTGTGTCAGCGCCGAGACTGACACCCATGGCCGCCGCGACTCCAATCGCTGGTGCTCCGCGGATGATCATGGTTTTAATAGCGTGCTCGACATCCTCAATGGTTTTGCAGTCTACAAAAACTTTTTCTGAAGGAAGGCGAGTCTGGTCGATCATTCTCACCACTCCATCTACATACTCTATGGTTTTAATCATGAATTATCTTCTTTAAAGAGGTTGGGGGTTTTAGCCGTTAACTTGTTTCGTAAAATAATTTCGTCCATTCCTTCAATTTCAATAATCTTATTTTTACTGCTGAGCCCTGCAACGATACGTACCCTGGAGGGGCTCACCTCCAGCCACTTTGCAAGGAATTTGGTACATGTTTTATTGGCAGCTCCGTCTACCGGTGGAGAGGTCAACCGAATCTTTAAGGAATTATTATGAATCCCTGAAATCTCATTTTGGGATGACCGGGGCTGGATAACCGCTGAGAACCTGATTCCAGTTTCGCAAGGATTAATCCTGAACTGAGTTTCCGGCATTGCCGCTATGGGTATCTGCTTTGAATTTGTTTAAATGATCCACTGCCGTGGCCCTGATATTATCCATAAGTTGCTGCTTCTGTTGTTGCAGTTTCAGGATATCTTCTTGTATGGAGTTCAACTCTTTCGTGGCGTTTGCTTTATGTTGTTCGGCGTGCTGTTTAGCGGTATTGATGATAGCTTTTGCTTTCTCTTTCAGCATTTCCGGTGTTAAATTCGAGAAAGCGCCATTCCCATTTGACGAAGCTTGTTTTTCTTTTTGCAACTCCTGGATTAGCTGGTCTTTTTCAGTTAATTCATTTTGCAGGGTTTGTATTTTTCCCTCCATCTCTGCCAGGTTTTTACTTTCCAGTTCCTGCTGATCTTGATTTTGTTTGAACTCTTTAATCTCTTCATTTTTGATATCGATCTGCCGGTCTTTTTCCTTAAGGTCTTCTGCCATGGACTTGAAATCATCGGCAACCAGGTGCAGGAATGTGTCAACTTCCTGCTTGTTATAGCCACGAAATTTATCGTGGAAGCATTGCTCTAAGATATCAAGATATGTCAGGCGCATGATCGATTACTGTAATTGCATTGCCATGGTTGCGAGCGAATTAACCAAAAACTCCTCAAGGAAAATTATTGCCAGAAGGACAATGATGGGTGAAAAGTCGATTCCTATTCCAGACATGGGAATGAGTTGTCTCACTCGAAGCAAAACTGGTTCTGTGATACTGTATAAAAACTGAACAATAGGGTTATATGGGTCCGGATTCACCCAGGATAACAAGGCGCGGATAATAATGATCCACATATAAAGTTTTAATACAATACTTAGAACCTGGGCGGTTGCGCTCAGTAAATTTCCTAGAATAAACACAAGAATTGGGGTGAAGGTTTTCCTCGGCAAATTTCTTTGGAAACGCCGGGAAAAATCATTGCTAACTGCTAACTCACTCCTTAAAATATCTGAAAACTCCTTTATTGTCAACGAGAAGAGCATTGACAAAGCTGGCTTTAACAGGGATGAGCAAGGTTTATGAAGCGTACAAAAGTAAAAGATCTCCTGACAGGTGATGAGAGAGAAGTATTGGTCATGGGGTGGGTGCGAACCCGCCGGGATTCCAAGGGTGGGTTTTCGTTTTTGGAAATCAATGATGGTTCCTGTGTGGCAAATATTCAGGTGGTGGCTGAACATTCACTTCCGGAGTTTTCTTCGATAGAAAGTCAGATGACAACAGGCAGTTGTGTCTCGGTATGCGGTAAATTGGTTTCGTCGCAAGGTAAGGGGCAGGCAAAAGAAATTCAAGCGACAAAAATCATTGTTTATGGGCCTGCGCCTGTAGAGACTTACCCATTGCAAAAGAAGCGGCACTCCTTTGAGTTTTTGCGTGAAATTGCCCACCTTCGTCCGCGTACAAATACTTTTGGTGCTGTCATGAGGGTTCGCAACCGTTTGGCTTTTTCCATCCACAAATTTTTTCAGGACAAGGGATTTTTATACCTGAATACACCTATAGTGACGACAAGTGATTGTGAAGGTGCGGGCGAAATGTTCCAGGTAACGACTCTTGATCTTTCCAATCCTCCGATGATGGATGGGAAAGTTGACTATTCAAAGGATTTCTTTGGTGAGAAAACATCCCTCACAGTCAGCGGTCAATTGGAAGGTGAAATTTATGCGCTGGCCCTTTCCGAAGTTTATACGTTTGGTCCAACATTTCGTGCTGAGAACTCCAATACCAGCAGGCATCTTGCCGAATTCTGGATGGTGGAGCCCGAAATGGCCTTTTATGACCTCGACGATAATATGGATCTGGCAGAGGAATTCATTAAATGCCTATTGTCAGATGTGATGGAACACTGCACGGATGACATGGAATTTTTTAACAAACGTATTGATAAAACTATTATAAATACCCTGAAGAATATTATAGATAACCAGTTTGAGAGATTGACATATAGCGATGCCATTCATCAACTGCAAAAATCATCCGAAACTTTTACGTATCCGGTAGAATGGGGTTTTGCATTGCAGGCAGAACATGAACGTTATCTCAGTGAGAAAGTTTTTAAAAAACCAATCATAGTTTTCAATTACCCGGAGCAGATCAAATCCTTTTATATGAAGCTCAATGAGGGCGGTGAAACAGTGCGGGCAATGGATGTCCTTTTACCCAATCTTGGGGAGATAATTGGTGGCAGCCAGAGAGAAGAAAATTATGATGTGTTGATAGAGAGAATGCGGAGCAAAGATCTAGATCCGGAACAATACTGGTGGTATCTCGACCTTAGAAAATTTGGCTCTGCACCTCATTCGGGCTTTGGGCTGGGTTTCGAAAGACTTGTCCAGTTTGTCACGGGTATGGAAAATATTCGAGATGTAATCCCTTTCCCGCGAACTCCCAAACACTGCAAGTTCTAACCAGTGTGCTGCCGGTGGTAAATTGCAACAGCATTGGCAGGCAAGCAACAATTTAGCCCGACTTGGGTAACTGCCTTGGCTCGATTATGCGGGGAGGGTGAAGTGGAAAGTGGTTCCTTTCCCGGTTTCGGTCTCAAACCAGAGTTTACCCTGGTGGTTTTCCTCGATGATTCCCTTGCAGGAAAGCAAGCCGAGTCCATTCCCATCACTTTTTGTTGTTAAGGAATCTTTGAAAAGATATTCTTGAACTTCCTCAGGAATGCCACAGCCTTTATCCGTTATACTGACCTTTAAGGCCCTGTCTGTTTTATTGATCCCTACGTCTACCTTGCCGCCGTTTTCAGTAACATATCCGGCATTGATAATCAGGTTTTGCAGGACACGCTGGATATCTAATGGATTAAAAACTGCTTCGAATGAATCCCCTTGAGGGAGGATATTGATTTTTTTATTTTTTAATTGTGGATGTGTGGCAAGCCCAGCCGCAGTTTCTTCGATAACGGGTAAAAGAGAATATTTTGATTTTTTATACTCGGTTTTAACTTTCTTAATATGATTTAAACTGGTATCGAGAAGCTCCATCAGGTTGGTTCGAACTGTTTTGACAACATGTTGACATTTCTCCATGTCTTCCAGTCCTTCTCTTTTTTTATGATCAGGGTTGGTGCCTCCCAATAGCTCAATAGTGTCCTCGAGGGACAGTTCCGCCAGCCCCAGGGTGCTCAGGTAATTCCTGATATCGTGGGTGAAGATACTCAGTTTCCGCATATCTTTCATCATCGTTTCAAGATCACTGCGTACACGGCCTGATAAAGTACGCATGATGGAAAGAAGAGCCTGTGGCTCTGACGCCAAATAGGTATGAAAATGTTCCTCATTGATTTCCATGAGCAAGGCTTTCTGCTCAGCCCGGGCCGAGGCGGAACGGGCTTTGGATTCAATCAGTGACATTTCTCCCAGATAGTTTCCCGGAGTTAAAACCGCTATTTGTTTGGGACCTTTAAAAACTTCGATCTCTCCTTCGAGAATCAGATACATGGCATTTTCAAGGTCATCTTCATGAAAGAGAACTTCTTTTGGCTCAAGAGAAATTTCCCGGCAATGTTCAACCAGCTTTGCCAGGGTCGATTCATCGAAAAAACTGAGCAGGTCAGTTTGCTTTAACAGTCGGATTTTACGGCTGTTTTCCATGCTCTAGATATACCACCAATTGCCAGGCTAGGCAACTAACCAGGCTTTGCCCAGGTCTTTATGAAGAATTTCTTGCAAGGCGGACTGCGATTTCAACATGCTGGGTTTGGGGAAACATGTCTATCAAACGGATGTTCTGGATTTGATAATCCTCTAAACGCTCCAGGTCTCGGGCAAGTGTAGACGGATTACACGATACATAGATAATCTGTTGAGGTTTTGAAGTCTGTAAAGCTTTGATCAATTCTTCAGAACAACCTTTACGGGGAGGATCTACGATGAAGGTATGGATGGATTTATCCAAGACTCCAATATGTTCTTCAATAGTTCCGGTCAAAAAGCGGCAATTTGACAGTCCATTCCTTTCAGCGCTCAATCTTGCGTCTTCCATCGCCGGCGCAAACTTTTCTATGCCGGTAACTGTTCTACCCTGCTTTGCCAGCCAGAGTGATATTCCACCAGAGCCGCTGTAAGCATCGATTATAGGTTGATCTGTCTCCGTCCACTCGCTAATCAGGGTATAAAGTTTTTCGGCTTGACTTGAGTGGACCTGAAAAAAAGAACCAAGAGAAAGGTGAAAGGTTAATCCAGACAGGCTTTCTATATAACGTTCTCTGCCCCATAAAATCCTGTTCACCGGACCCATGATCACGTTTGTATTTTGTGTGTTGACGTTTTGAATTATTCCTACAACACCCAGCTTTTTCAACTTATCTTTGTTTGTTAAGTCAGAGAGAAAACTTCTTGGAAACCTGTTTTTATAAGTGACGAGTCCGACTAAAGTTTCCCCGGTTGCGGAGGAATGCCGAATGACCAATCCGCGCAGCAGTCCCCGGCCATGGAGTTCGTTGTAGATAGAAATATCGTGTTTGGTCACAAGCCTGCGCAACCATTCTTTCGTCTCATTAATTTTGGGCAAGAGAATATCGCAGGTAGACGAATCGGCTATATCGTGAGTCCCCTCTGCGTAAAATCCAATATTAGGTTTTCCACCTTTTCCCTGAATCGCGAAGCTGCCTTTGTTGCGGTATTGGTATTGATTGTCGGCAGGGATGATTTCTATCTTTTCTGGAGTTTCAATATGGGCAATGCGCTGCAAACTGTCCTGAACAACTCGAACTTTAAATTCTAATTGTTTTTCGTAGCTCAGGTCCTGGAATTTACAGCCACCACATTTGTGAAAAACCGGGCAGGGTGGTTCAATGCGGTCCTGGGATGAATCAATTCTTTTTAATATGTCCAGCACTCCAAAACGTGGAGTGAGTTTGATCACTTTCCCAAGGATACGGTCTCCCGTCAATCCTCCAGGAGCAAACAGGGTATAACCTTCGTGCCGGCATATCCCGTCTCCGCTGGAAGCCATTGTCTCGACATCTAGTTCAAGCCGGTCGCCTCTTTTTACCGGTATATTCAGTTTCAGTTTTGCCATGATTAGAAGGTTTCTCCTGAGAAGGAAATTGTGGAAGAATAATGTTTGTATAGAGGTATAGCCGGTGCCCAATCTATTAAGCTTTGCAAGCAAAATTCAAAGCAGGTTTATTATAAATTCATTTATCAATCCTGGCAAAAAGAGGTACTTCTTGGCTCTGATTGTTTATTCATTTCTTCAGGGTGGTATACTCTTACACCATGAACGATTGTATTGCCATATTGGGAGCGTTGAAAGAAGAAATTGCCGGAATCAAACAAGTCATGAAGATTTCAGATCATGAGAGTTTGGGGAAAAGTTCGGCCTGGTCAGGAATATTGGGGCAGCAAAACATAGTCCTTGTTCGGACGGGAGTAGGCAGGCAAAGGGCTGAGGATGCTGCCGTTCAGACTATTGACCGTTTTCAGCCCGCTGCTCTTATCAGTATTGGTTATGCAGGGGCAGTACAGCCCGGACTGAATGTTGGTGACCTGGTGATTGCTGACACGATTATAGATGAAGAGGGAGGTGAATATTTCCCCAACCCCGACTGGCTGGATCGAACCAGAAGTCTCTCTTGCCCGGAGGGTGTCAGAAAGGTTGAAGGTAGATTAATAACCGTTAACAAAGTTATTCATGACCCGGCTGCGAAGGGGGAATTGGGAAAAAACTTTGATGTCCAGGCGGTGGAAATGGAAACCGCTGCAATTGCAAAAGCTGCTAAAATCAAAAGTTGCCCATTATTGTCCTTGCGGGGGATTTCTGACAGGCTGGATCAGGAACTTCTGGACAGTTCTTCGTTTTTAGGCAGTGATGGAGAGATTTCCAGCCTCAAAGCCGGCTGGTATGTTTTGACACATCCCGGCACAATCAAAAATGCCCTGTCACTTCGTACGCAAACCCGGTTTGCAACTCAGGTCATGACAAACTTCCTCACAGGTCTGCTACGTTAATTTTTTCCACAGCTCTCCTGCGTTTAAATTCAAGAATCCCTCAGGAGTTGCCCGTTCCGGGCCTTTCCACAGAAAAACCCCAAACTAATCCGCACGTTATAATAGTTATAACTAATTAAAGGGAAAAAATTGACGAGGAACGGAGCAAAATTTCACTGATAGAACAATTTTTTGGCAGAGGTATGATTGTGGGGGAGTCAAGGTAACTCTTTATTTTGTGGTAGGTTGCTATGTTTTTGTCTGCCTGGCTCTAAAACGGCATGAGGATTGCTTTATTAAGTATTGAAGATTCGAACTGGCACTGCCACCTCCAACGGATTGGGTTGACCTCCAAGTGGCCCAATCCGTGGCGTGCCAAAATCGATGGCTAACAAGCTTTTCTCTCCGGCTCCCTGACAAGGGAGCCGCCCTCCCTCCATTCAAAGTAACTTCGAATTATTTGAGTTTGAATACAGTATGGGTATCGCTTCCGTTTCCACCTGGTTTAGGACCTCCAGTCAGCAGATGTATTTCATCGTTCCATAAAACAGAAGCCAGTCCATGTCTTCCAGATGGCATCGGGGCAAAAGTTTTCCATTTATTTGTTGAGGGGTCATAGGCTTCATTGTTAATGAAGGTACCTTTGCCTGATTCACCTCCAAAGATATGTATTAATCCGTTGAGTACCTGGGAAGTGATGCCACTACGTGCTGTGGGCATTGGGGTATGGCGACTCCATTTTCCTGTTGAGGAATCATAGGATTCATTAGTATCCACGTTATTGTTGAAATTGACATCGACTCGTCCCCCAATGGCGTACAATTTGGAGCCAGTTACTGAAACTGCAAGATGGTCTCTAGGGGTAAGCATTGGGGCGAGGGTTTTCCAGCTATCTGTTTCCGGGTCGTAAACTTCATGTGCAGGAGTATTGACCAGATTGAATAACTCACGATGCGCGCCTCCAACTATATGTATTTTCCCGTTTATGACTCCTGCGGCATGGGCTCCCCGCGCCGTTGGCATAGGAGCTTTGGCGGTCCAGCGGTGGGTTTGAGGATCATACTCAAAGTTAACATTTGAAGGCTTCCACGTTGCTGAACCAAATCCTCCGATGATATATAGTTTGCCGTCTACTACTGAAGCTGTTGTATGGTGAAGTTTGCGGGGAATGGGAACGATCCGACTCCAGGTTCCGGAAACAGGATTCCAGACATCTACCTTGTTAGAGATTCCTTTTGGTGTGAATCCTCCTAGTAAATAAAAATTACCATCAACGAGTGCGGCAGAAGATTCTGTTCTTTTAATTGGTGCGGGAGAAAGCTCAATCCATGAGCCACTGGGCCCAGCCTCGGGTACAAGGGGAAAAATCAGAAATCCTATAAGGAGAGAGATGAAAAATTTTATTTTCATTATTCTTCCTTCACACTAACTGGTACCTCTGCCAAGAGGCATATGTTCTCGTACCACCTGGTCCAGTGCGATCAATTGTTCCAAAAGTTCAGGAAGCAATTCCAGTTTCAGCATATTAGGTCCATCAGATAATGCCTGATCGGGGTCCGGATGGGTTTCCATGAACAGGGCATCGCACCCCACACCTACTGCTCCACGGGCCAGGTCGGGAATCATTTCCCTTTGCCCTCCACTACGAGTGCCCTGGCCTCCTGGTTGCTGCAAGCTATGGGTGGAGTCGAACACGACGGGATATCCATATTCCCGCATTAAAACCAGGGAACGCATATCCACCACCAGGTTATTATAGCCAAATGTTGCCCCCCGTTCTGTAAGCAGGATATTCGTGTTGCCGCTTGCTTCAAGCTTGTCCACTACATTCTTCATATCCCATGGAGCCATGAACTGTCCCTTTTTAACATTGACCGGTTTACCTGTTTCAGAAGCTTTCACCAGAAGGTCAGTTTGTCTGCAAAGAAAAGCCGGGATCTGCAAAACATCAAGCACTTCTGCTGCAGGCTCGACTTCTTCTTCCTTATGAACATCAGATAAAACTGGAATGCCCAGATCGGACTTGATCTTTTTAAGTATTTTCAATCCTTCTATCAATCCCGGACCGCGGAACGACTTGATGGAAGAACGGTTGGCTTTATCGTAGGAAGCTTTAAAAATAAAAGGGACGTTCAATTCTTCGGTAATACGCTTCAGTTTCTCAGCAATGCCCATTGCGCCTTTTTCGGACTCAATCACACAAGGCCCGGCTATCAGAGCTAAAGGATTCCCACCTCCTATTTTGAAGGGGCCTGTAGTAACAGGGTTGGTGGTTTTAGGTGTATTGCTCATTCAGGCCTCGTAGAAAGGGCGTTTTGCACTTCTTTAGAAATAGGGACGGGATGCGGAACTTCAGTCCGGGGCGGCAGCCCTTCTTCAGCAAGCAGACCCAGCATAATTTCGCGAACCTTCTCATTGTTGCTGGCTTTGTATACGTTGGGAAATCCATATTCTTTAATTTGAGCAAGATTGATATCTGGGAAATCATTAGTCAGAAGAAAAATTACAGGAGTGATCCGGTACTTCTTTTTTATATTCACCAGATGTTTGATTTCGTTTTTTTCCTTACGTGGGACAAATACCATCAGGTCGCAACGAAGAAGATCATTTTTTTTAAAACAATCGTTCGGGGAAACAAATGTAATGATGGTGAAAATTTCTTCGCTGAGAAATTTTGCCATTTGTATGCGTTCACTTCTGACCGGGTCAACGATGAAGATCGTCTTGTAATCCATAAATCCGTCCTGAAATTGAAATCAAATCCTATTCACCAAGTTTAACATTAAATATAGCGCTGGTACCATAAAATCAGAAGCTGTTGAAATGCATGGTTTGCTTTATTCATTTCCTTATGGAACAATATTATAACGATATGAACGGAAAACTCTCTGGTCATCCCGATGAATAAACAAATTGGTTTTCTATTGCTGATTTTGTTTCTGGTTGTTCCTCCCGCATACTCAAAAGACCGTGTGGTTGTTGTCAAAATATCAGGGGCTATCAATCCTGCAGTCGCTGAATATGTTTCCCATGAAATCAGCCAGGCCAACACTGAAATGGATGCGTTGATTGTTCTGCACATGGACACACCCGGAGGCCTCGACACTTCGATGCGGCAGATTATCAAAAAAATTCAAAAGTCTGAGGTGCCTGTCGCTTCATTTGTAGCGCCGAGCGGATCCCGAGCTGCTTCAGCGGGAACGTTTATCACCATAGCGTCACATATTGCCGCCATGGCACCGGGGACCAATATTGGCGCTGCGCATCCAGTGAATATGATGGGTGGGGGAGGTGACAGTGAACAGGCTAAAACTATGGAGAAGAAGGTTGTTAACGATGCGGCTGCCTACATCCGCTCTCTGGCGGAGCATAGAAAACGCAACGCTCATTGGGCTGAACTGGCTGTGGTCAATAGCGTATCGATTTCGGCGGAAGAGGCTCTTAAGTTAAACGTCATCGATCTTGTTGCCAATGATGTGAAAGCATTGGTGCTGGCTGTTAATGGAAGAAAAGTGCAGGTTGTCACCGGGGACGTCACGCTCAAAACTGAAAACCTGGAAATCATTTACCATGAGATGAACCCAAGGCAGAAAATGCTGGATATCATTTCCAACCCGAACGTAGCATATATACTCATGATGGTTGGAATGGTTGGTCTGTATTTTGAGTTGTCCAATCCGGGATTGATTCTTCCCGGGGTGATCGGTGCCATCAGCCTCATTCTTGCCCTCTATGCAATGCAGACTTTGCCCATCAACTATGCGGGCCTTTTGCTGATTCTTCTCGGAGCCATTTTATTCATCGCTGAAATCAGCATTATGAGTTACGGGCTGTTATCTGTGTCCGGGGTGATATCTATTTTTCTTGGGTCCACCATGCTGATAGACAGCGAAGACCCTGCTATGCAAATTTCACGGGCAATTTTATATCCTACATTGGGACTGACAATAGTTCTGTCGATTGGCATTATTGTTCTTGCTACTCGTACAAGGAATCTCAGGAAATTGGGGGGTATGGAAGGAATGATAGGTGAAACAGGCCTGGTTAAGGAATCCCTGAATCTGCATGGCAGTGTTCTGGTTCACGGTGAGTTGTGGGAAGCAGAATCTGATACCCAGGTAAACGAGGGAGAAATGGTTCGGGTTGATTCTATAGAAGGCCTGAAAATAAAAGTCTCTAAAGTTGACAAATAGCCGTGGGGAATATCAGTACTGGTTCGTTATGCATGGTAAACAAATGTCATCATTATTAAGTTATTGCAAGCTGGAGGTACTGCACTCATTTTTCTCCGGACAAATAAGGTGACCTGGATTCAGTCTGCCGGGCTGCTGATTTTTGGCGTTCTGATTTACCTGGCAATTCTGCTCCTTTTTGAAAACAAAATCATTTATCATCCTTCACGTTATCCGGAAGGATTCTGGGACCCGGTTTCTACTGGCGTTCCTGCACAGGACATTTTTTTTCATGCAGAAGATGGAGTAAAACTGCACGGCTGGTTTATTCCTGCTCCCAATGCAATTGCCACCTTGCTATGGTTTCACGGTAATGCCGGGAACCTCAGCCACCGGCTGGATAACATCCACCGCCTGAAGCCACTCAAACTGAATATTTTTATCTTCGATTATCGCGGTTATGGAAAAAGTGAAGGAACCCCTGACGAAGAAGGTATTTATAAGGATTCACGGGCGGCTTATAAGAAAGCTCTTGAAATGGAAGGCGTGTCTGTTGACTCCCTGTTTCTTTTTGGCCGTTCTTTAGGCGGCATTTGTGCCGTTGAGACGGCGATGAACCATCCTGCCAGAGGATTGATTCTCGAATCGGTTTTCACGAATTCTGCGGATATGTCCCGACAAGTCGTTCCGCTTATTCCTCTTGGTTGGGCAATTCGATCTAAATTGGATGCTGTTTCGAAAGTTCCGCACCTGAAACTTGCAAAGTTGTTTTTGCATGGAACGCGCGATGAAATCGTCCCTTATGACCTGGGGCGAAAACTATTTGAACAGGCTGCTGAACCTAAATCCTTTTACCCGATTGAAGGGGCCGAACATAATGACACGTATATAATGGGTGGAACAGGCTATTTTAATGCTATAAACCGGTTTATCAATGAAACCCTGAAAAACTCCAAGAATAGGCCATGACACCGCTGAAATTTTAGGTTACATTTTCCCCTGCGGATTTTTTATCAGATAATACTCAGTAATATCCCGAATATATGAATGTACGTAAAGAAATTATAAATAATATAAAAACCGTTGTCGTCAAGATTGGAAGCAGTGTCATTTCCAATCGTGATAAGGGTCGATCATCGCTGGAATGCGGACTGAGTAAGGACTGGGTGCGTCATTATGCCCGCAAAATAAAGTTCATTCGTGACAAAGGCTACAATGTTGTACTGGTCTCATCTGGCGCCATCATGGCAGGAAGGGAGCGTTTGGAATTTGGTCGTGCTGATTTGACGGTGCCTGAAAAACAGGCCTGCGCCGCAATCGGTCAGAGCTTCCTGATGCATACCTATGAGAAGGCTTTCGAAAGAAAAGAACTGAAAGTGGCCCAGATTCTTTTGAGTCACGAAGACCTTAAAAACCGCACACGTTACCTGAATGCCAAACACACTATAGAAGCACTTCTGGAAAAGGGCGTTGTTCCCATCATCAATGAAAATGATTCGGTAACTGTTGAGGAGATTAAAATTGGTGACAACGATACCCTTTCAGCAACGGTGGCCTGTCTGGTTGACGCGCAACTACTGATAATTCTTTCGGATGTAGAAGGTTTGTTTGACAAAGACCCATCCAAAAAAGTGGGCCCGGGAGGAGAAAAAGCACAATTGATTTCTCATATTTCCAGAGTGAATGAAGGCATTGAGCAAATAGCAGGAAAAAGCAATAACCGTTTAACCGTTGGGGGTATGCTCACCAAGGTTCTGGCCGCAAAAAAAACCATGAGCTTTGGAATTCCTGCCCTGGTTGTTAATGGCCTCGATGATAAAGTCATCGAGAATATTTTTTCCGGTAAAGAAGTGGGAACATTATTTTGGTCAGGTAAAGGAAAGATCCGCGACCGAAAACATTGGATCGCCCATACACTGAAACCTGCAGGAACATTAACGGTCGATGAGGGTGCACGAAAAGCTCTGGTAGAAAGGGGGAAAAGTCTGCTCCCTGCAGGACTGGTGAAGGTGAAAGGAAAGTTTGAGTTTGGTAGCGCCCTGACCCTCATCGATGAGGCCGGGCAAGAAATCGGACGTGGACTGGTCAATTATAACTCCCGTGACCTGGAACAGATCAAAGGCATGAAAACTTCTGCTGTGCGGAATATGATGGGAGACTCCTATTACGAAGAAGTGATCCATCGTGACGATATGGTGGTTTTCTAAACGACTGACGTGGAGGCAATGTGCAGAAGCATGTTGACCCTGGAATATTTTTACCATCGATTAACTGTATCGCAAGTATCCAGCGGGGGATTTCCACATGGCTAAGTGGTGGGAAAAAGAACCGCTGCGTTTTGAATGTCAGCCTGATTGTTTCAAATGTTGTATAAAACCGGGAATCGTGCATTTTGACCGTGAAGACATCCGCAATGCCGCCAACATTCTTGAAATCTCTCCGGCAGAATTTAAGAAATCCTACCTCACCCGTGATGACGGCGAGTGGGTTCTTGAAGTCGGGGAAGTGGGTGAACCCTGCACGTTTTTGACTGACCAGGGATGCGGCATCCATGAAGGCAAGCCAAAACAATGCTCCACCTATCCGTTCTGGCGAGAAAATATGGACTCCAAGCTCATGTGGAGACTCGTTGGTGGGTTTTGTCCCGGTATCGATATTGGTCCAATGGTTCCTTTGGAAACCATCAAATCCTTCCTGAAAAAATTCCGCCACTAGCCCCGGAGAGCCGCCGGTGGCAATTATCAATATCTTTATTAGCCGAGAAACCTGTTTTCATCCAGAATTAGCCATTGCTAGTTGGCTCCATGCCTAATGGTTGACAAGATGGGGGTGGGTGAGGATAATAGCCCGCTGGGCGCAGACTTAATCTGTATTTTATTATTTATCTTAAGAGGTTTCGTATGCCGGTTGCGGTAGTAGTAGGAATGCAGTGGGGAGATGAGGGAAAAGGTAAAATCATCGACCTGCTGGCCGAAAATGTTGAGGTGGTGGCCCGGTACCAGGGAGGCCATAACGCCGGACATACGATTTGTTTCAATGAGAAACAATTTGTTCTGCATCTGATCCCTTCAGGAATATTCCATGAAAATAAGTTATGTGTGATCGGCAACGGGGTAGTGGTGGACCCGAAGGCTTTGGTCGAGGAAATGCGCCTGTTGGAAGAAACCGGTATTGAACTGCAAGGCAGACTTGTCATCAGTGACCGGGCAAATATCATCATGCCTTATCATGGCACCAGCGACAAAAGCCGTGAGAGCGGAAGCGGATTCCAGAAAATCGGCACAACAGGCAGGGGCATTGGTCCTTCTTATGCCGATAAAATAGCCCGGGCTGGAATCAGGATCTGTGACCTTCGGGATGAAAACTACCTGTCCGAGCGGTTGCGGGCCAACTATGATGAAAAACAAAAGATTTTAAAATGCCTGTATGGTACCGAATTGCCCGAGTTTAACAGTTTGCTGGACGAACTGATGGGCTATCGAGAAACCATCCTGAAATATATCGCAGATACCCATGTCCTGATGCGTGATCAAATAGCAAATGGGAAAAACATCTTGTGCGAAGGTGCGCAGGGAACCATGCTGGATGTAGATCATGGAACTTACCCCTTTGTAACATCTTCCAACTCAACAGTGGGAGGTGCATGTACAGGATTGGGATTTCCACCCACGAAAGTGGATCGTGTGCTGGGCGTGATCAAGGCTTACACAACGAGGGTTGGTGAAGGTCCGTTCCCCACCGAATTGTCGGATGCGGATGGTGAACGCCTCGGTAAGGTGGGGCATGAATTTGGCGCGACAACCGGCAGGCCCCGGCGGTGCGGATGGTTCGATGCGGTGGTTGCCAGGTACGGTGTTCAGCTCAATGGTGTAGACGCGTTGCTCCTCACTAAAGTTGATGTCCTCGATGGGTTCAAAACCATCAAGGTTTGTACCGGTTATAAATATAAAGGAAAAGTTTTTTCAGATATGCCTGCTGATCCGGAAGTTGTGGCAAATTGTGAGCCCGATTATGTCGAGTTTGACGGTTGGTCGGGAAGCACTGCCGGTGTGCAGGACTTCGAAAAACTGCCTCAAAATGCCAGGGATTATATTGCCCGGTTGAGCGACCTGGTCGAAACACCATTCATGCTGATCTCCACTGGACCGGACCGCGAACAAACCATTCTGCGCGATTCTCTGTTCTAGTTTTATACCGGGATAAAACCTTCTTATCCTCTCATCCACTCTTTGATATAATATTAAGGAATAGTCTAACTTTTTCAGGATGTGTCCATGTTGACCATTGTCATACTGGTTTCAGCCTGCCTGTTTTTTTATTTCGTGGGTTTCCGGGGTTATGCTCAACGGCTTGACCAGGAACTCGTTCGCCCGGAATCAGCACGTGAAACCCCCGCAGTAAAACAAAACGATGGAGTGGATTATGTGCCAAGCAAACCACTGGTATTGTTCGGGCATAATTTCGCGTCTATCGCTGGTGCAGGCCCGGTTATTGGTCCCATCATCGCCATGCACCATTTTGGCTGGGCAATAACTCTGGTCTGGATAGTACTGGGCAGTGTTTTCATCGGTGCGGTTCATGACTACCTGACACTCATGGTCTCGGTGCGCAACCGCGGAAGCTCTATCGCCGATATCGCTGAAACCACTATGGGATACCGGGCCAAAGCGGTGTTCGCCATTTTTCTCATACTGGCAATGTTGCTGGTCATAGCTGTCTTTGGTGTGGTGGCGGCGAAAACACTCATCGCGCAACCGGAGATGGTTTTCCCCACGTTTGCGATCATTCCCGTTTCGATGATACTCGGCTGGTGCATTTATAAAAAGAATTTCAGTCTCAAGATCGCTTCCGCCGTTGCGGTTCTTGCGGTCATTGTGAATATTTATATTGGATTTAAAATCCCACTCCCTCTACCGGATGGAGGGGTGATGGGACTTTCCCCACTGATGTTCTGGTTTGTTGTGTTGATGGTTTATGCCGGTGTGGCCTCGATCATGCCTGTGCAAACTCTGCTGCAACCCCGTGACTACCTGTCAACCTTTATCCTGTTTGGTTCCATGACACTGGGCATTATTGCGTTACTTTGGGTGGCACCGGGATTAAACACCCCGGCATGGAGAGGTGCGATGTCTGATGCGCAGGGTCCCGTCTGGCCGATGTTGTTTGTGCTGGTTGCCTGTGGCGCGATATCCGGTTTCCATTCTCTGGTCGCGGGCGGCACCACCTCAAAACAACTGGCGGATGAAACCCAGGGCAGAGTCATTGCCTACGGCGGCATGCTCACCGAAGGGGTGGTCGCGGTTGTCACTGTCCTCATGGTCGGAGGTGGGCTCTATTGGGTAGCTCCCGAAGGTGGGGGAATCGATATGGCAAAACTTGGGTTCCGTGAAACCCTGCAATCGGGCGGATGGATCCTGGCTTTTGGTAATGGATACGGCAACGTGGTGCATCATATGCTGCCGGTTTTGGGTTTTACGTTCGCGTCCATGATCGCGGTGCTGGCACTGAACACATTTGTACTGACCACTTTAGACACGGCGGTGCGCATCACACGATTCCTGGTTCAGGAAGCTTTGGGACAGCACTTGCCGGTGTTCCGCGATAAATATATTGTGACGGTCACCGTGGTGTTTGCCGCATACCTGATCGGGGCGACCGATGGCTGGCAGAAAATCTGGCCCATTTTTGGCGCGACCAACCAGCTCATCGCGGCAGTGGCTCTGTTTGTGGTGGCGACCTGGTTGATGGCGGTCAAACGTCCTACTCAATATGTGCTTTATCCGGCTTTGTTCATGGTGGTGACCACCATCGCGGCGTTAAGCTGGCAGGCCTGGCAGTTCTTCAGTGCTCCGGAGCCTAATATGTTCCTGGGAACAACAGCAGTGGTGCTTGTCGGGTTGGCGGTGTTTGTCGCTTACGAGGCCATGCAGTCCCTTAAAGGACGCCGGGTGGCGGTGGGTTCGATCGCCGATGTTCCTTCCAACGCCGAATGAGTTGAGATAGTGTTTGGTTCCCACGTTTGAATGGTTTAAGATAGTTGCCATCCATTAAATATTGAAAGTCCCATAGTTGTGAAGATCAGCGAGATCCTGGCTATCCAGGAAAAATTGAAAGAAAAAAACCAGACGGCAAATAAGCCGAAGCCTAAACCGAAGGCCAACCCCAATCTCAAGAAGGCCTTAAAAGTTGTCCGCACGAAAGAGACACCGAACCCTAATGCGCTGCAGTTCGTCATCAACGCGGTGATTCTTGATAATGGCAACATTTCGTTTGCCAGCAAGAAAGAAGCTGAAAATGACAAAATGGCCAAAGCCGTTTTCGAAAAACCCGGGGTGATCAGTGTGTTCGTCATGGACAATTTCGTCACCGTGACCAAAGACGACAAGACAAGCTGGGTTCCTCTTAAAGACCGGGTTTGGAAGTCTATCGAAGAAAACGTGACCGTCTACCAGGCCGAAGGCAAAGTGCAGTTGAGCGATGTCGATGTCGTCAACTTCGAAAAACTCAATGACGAGAAAAAACTTCAAGGTATAGAAATGGTGCTCAACCGTTCGATCCGCTCCAACCTGGCGGCGGATGGCGGCGGTGTGGAACTCAAAGGCATCAAAGGTGATGAAGTCAGCATCCATTATCAGGGTGCCTGCGGCAGTTGCCCCACCTCCACCAGCGGAACCCTGCAGTATATTCAGACCCAACTGCGCCAGCAACTGCACCCCAAACTGACCGTCAAGTCCGTCTAACCAGCGTGAAGCTGGAAGCAATGTAAAACCCCGTCATCGCGAGTGACTAAAAGGAGCGTGGCGATCCACTAAGGTTTATCTTCATGCTGTTTGAAAGTCTGCGTTCACCGATTGAACCCGCAGCCGATAGCAGTCAGTAGCAGTCTTCTCAATCGCCATCTAAATTATTTGGAAAGGTTCATGAGACCTTTTAAAATGCTGCCCGGTTTTTCGGTCAGGGATTTATGCGGCAACAACATGAAGTCGGGTTTGCTGAGTTTTCCATCGACCTTGAAATAGGTTTCGATCACGCCACCCTTTTTCCCACCACCCAGTATTTGACCTAACAGGGGAATTGCCTTGATGGTCTTGTCCAGCATTTGCAGGGGCATGGCTTTGACCTGTGCCAGAACCGTGTCTTCCACCAGGTTGGCCTTGCCCACAACATTCATGTTGACTTGCGGACTCTTCATCTCGAAATTATCTGTGTGGATCACACCTTTTGCGATCTCAAAATCTCCCCCCATGTAGTCATAGCTCAACCCTTCTTTTTTGGCGTTAATGGCTGTGGTTGGATTGAGCAGGGTGAGCAACCCTTCTACCGCGCCGAGTTGGGGGATGGCTCCATCTACAAGTTCTATTCTTACTTTGCCGGAGAGGTTTTTGGAATAATCAGGCAGACCCGGTGTGGCGGTGCCTTGAGGCAGGGTGCCGGTTAAGAATCCTGAAAGCTGTAATGGACCTGCAAGGTGAGGTGGCAACAGTTCTTCCACTTTTAATTTATCGCCTTTGAACTTTATGCGGTAGCTGCCGGTCTCGGGTTTGAAGTTGCCGCCAAGCTGGACGAGTCCATTCATGGGCCATACTTTGCCATTGGTAAGATCAATTTTTCCTTCAGTGACTTTAACCAATCCACTGGCTTTTTTAAAGTTCCTGTTATCAAGCTTGATGCCTTGCATGTCGAACTTTGCCTGGGTTGAGCCGGCGGAGGTGAGGTCGAGTTTTAATGTTTCGACCTGGTTTTCATTAAGAACCAGTTTATCTCCTTCAAAATTTCCTTTCAGTTTCAGTGCCGGAGAAATTTTTCCATCGGAGGGGAGTGGGCCTTTTATATTTAACTTTCCGGTCAACGTCCCGGAGGAAGGACCGTTTTCAAAAACAAGAGGAACCCAGTTCAGGTTAATGTGTTCCAACTCAATGTCGGAGTCGGCGGTGATATTATTTTTAAGGAAAACCAACTTTCCTTTCGTGAGCATTTTACCGCCAAACAGGTTGCCATTCAGGTTGTGGGTGAGTTTTCCTTTTAGTAGATTTGTTTTCCCTTCCAGTTGCTGTATGTTCACCGGCAGGTTGCCAGCCGAAATTTTCAAGTCAGTTACTTTAAAAGATGTACCAATGCTCAGGTTGCTGTTGAAAACTTGTTCCGCGTCTGGAAGAGGACCCTTCAGTGAGACGGTTCCTGACACAGAACCCTGCTCAGGTCGAGTTTCGATTGGGAGCTGACTCATATCTATATTGGCGAACTCAATTCTGTTGTTTAGCACAGGGGGACTGGACCCGGAAGCAGAGAGAATGACTCTTCCATCTGAATGGATGGTGCCGCTGAACACATCACCCTTTACATCATAATTTACCTGATGATTTTTATAATCCCCACTCCCTTCCAACTGATTCAGTGAGAGGGTTTTGTCCGCGTTCTGCAGTTTAAGGTTTTGTGTGTTGAACGATCCTTCAAGTTGTCCGGCAAAACTTTTTCCAGTGTCAGGAGCCGGACCGGTCACTGTAAGATTGCCAGAGACCAGGCCTTCTACAGGATGCCAGCCTTCACTGGCAGGTAAAGGCAATTGCGCTATATTCAGCCCTGACCATTTGATCTGTTCGTCCAAAATTTGTTTGTCTTTGTTGAGCGGTAATTTCCCTTGAATATCAAAATTGCCTCCCCAAACGTTGCCTTGCATTGCATGTTTAAGTTGGCCTTTGTCAAAATCGCCACGTCCTGTTAATTGGCTCAATTCTATGATTTGTTCATCGTGCTCTACAACCAGCCCTGTCGTGTTGAACTCGAATGAGCCATTAAGCCGGTGCGCTTCTTTTGGGAGCGGACCGTTTAGCGAAGCTTTGCCGGAAATTGTTCCCCTGGTTGGTCTCCATGACATACCGTTTTTTAGCGGAAGGTTTGATAGATCGAGGTTTTTCCATTCAATATTGGAAACGGAATTTTTATCGAGTCCTGAAAAAGAAAGCTTGCCATTTAGATTGAATTCACTGCCGAGGGCGGAACCGGAAAAGTTGTGGCTGACCAGTCCCTTCGCCCATTCACCTTCACCTTCTAACGATTGAATCGAAATATTGTCTTTCAAATCCGCGTTGCGAATTTTCAATTCAATGTGGCCCGCCATTTTATTTTTCAGGTTTTCAATCTTGCTGAGGGAGTTGAGCGGAAACTCGTTTTTCAAAAGTAGACGGTCCACCTCAAGGTTTTCAACTGGAACTTCCAAAACCTCAAAAAACTGCAGGGCGGGTTGAAGGTCTTTAAGTGAAAATCCACCAGTTTTTACATTGATTGCGATTCCAGCGTTATCTGCCATAAGATTTGAAACTTTTCCGTCACCTTCTAACATCATGGCTCCGGTTTTCACTTTCACCTCTCTTGCTGAAATGTCCATTCCTGCGTTCCGGTTCAGTTCAAAAGTTCCGTCTACGTTCAATAGGAGTTGTTCTGAACTTCCGGGCCGTGTCAAAGTGACTACACCATCGGAAATGACAAATTTATCGATCGTCAGGGGAGTCTCTGTTACTTTTTGGGAAGTGGAATTTATGGCTTCAGGGCTGACGGGGCCTTGTTCTTTTGACGGTGTGTCTTTTTTGGGCTCTTCTCGTTCAGCGGGTTGTTCGGATGCTTTTGCGATTTCCAGCCTTATCACTGGATGCTCCAGTGCCGCGGATTTTATTTTAAACTCCCCACTGAGCAGTGGGCTCCATGCGGCCAGCAAATCCAGTCGATCTACGGAATAATGGTTGCCTTCCGGTGTGTTCACTTTTACGCCTTTGCATTGTAAACCCAGGCCATGGGAGAACCCGAACCCTATCGAATCGATCTCCACCTTCATTCCGGTTTCGCTGGCAACTTTTTTGATAACATTTTCTTTTACCGCTTCGAGGTCAATTTGTGTCAGGATGATAAGAACGACAAGAATCAGGGCTAATGGACCCCAGAACCATGGTTTCCGGGCAAACCGGGTTAGGGGGGCAGATTCCTTGTTTTTTGCGGGGTTAGGGGCCATAAAACGCTCAAGTTATCGGGTCATATGCCGATCTCAGGTTAGAGAGATAATTCCTTTATTTTAGCACACTTACCGGCCAGTGGCCGGTGACAAATGCAAGGACTTTAATAGGCTAACAATAGTTAACTCGGCTTTGAAGAGCTTGTGTTAATTGCTCCCCTCGATAGAGGGGCTACTAGGCGTAGGGTCAGCGGGAAATAGCTTTACCTGGAAACAAATAATTGTATCGGCTTAAAAAAACTATAGCAAACTGCCTCCCCTGCCAAGGGGCGTGGGACCAACGAGCAATAGCTTTAATTGGCTATAAGTTTTTTTTCTTGGCTGAAAAAGGTATTAATAGTTGCTGCGGAGGCTACACCGTCACTTGGTTCGAAGCCTGGTTGGTTGGAAATGATAAAATTAATGAAACGTAACTCGATGGTTCAATTATGAAGATTTCGGAAAGACTCCGGAGTCTTTTGTTGTTGGTGATTTTTGCCGGTGGTTTGATTTGGGCCTGGCAGGAAGGGAAGCTGGATCCGGTTATAAAAACCGGTCGGGAAATAATTTTCGGAAAGCCTCCTAAAAAACCCACGGCGAAGGATTTCAAATTTAAACCGGTTACCCGTCAGGATGTACGCCAGAAAGTTCTGGCTACAGGAACCGTGACCCTGAAGACGGGTGCTGAAGTTAAAATTGGCGCACGTATTTCCGGGCAGGTGAAAAGTCTGCTTGTGAAAATTGGTGATTTCATTCGCGCGGGAGAAATCATCGCAGTTATTGAACATGAAGACCTGCTTTCAAGAGTGGCACGTTTTCAGGCTGACCTGGATGCTGAACAAGCCCGGCTGGAAAAAATTCGCGCAGAGGGTCCCCTGGAAATCAATAAGGCTGTTGCGGAGCGTGAAGAGCTGCAAGTCCAGATCAAGCTGGCGCAGAAAATGGTAGAGCGGAATAAGGAGCTTAATACGAAAGGCTTTGTCTCCACCACTGTGCTGGATGAATCGGAAGAAAGACTGGAAGTGTTGAAAGCGAGGATCAATTTGGCGAACGAAGAGTTGAAACTCAAGCGGAGCCAGTTGGAAAATGATACACGGCTGGCTGAGGCCATGGTCGACAAGGCTCAGGCAAACCTGGATGAAGAAGAGATTCAACTGACTTATGCTTCAATCACCGCCCCTATAGACGGTATTGTCGCGTTTATTTCAACCCAGGAAGGGGAAACCGTTGTGGCCAGCCTCAACGCTCCGACATTTGTTACTCTTATTGACCTTCGTAAGCTGGAAGTCACGGTATATGTCGATGAAACAGATATAGGTCGCATAAAAGTTGGACAGAAGGCGAAGTTCACAGTGGATACATATGCTGATAAGTTTTTCAATGGCAAGGTCAGGGAGATTCGCCCGAAAGCGGTGATCAAGGATAACGTGGTGAACTACGAAGTGATTCTTGATATTGAGAAAAAGAACATTGCGAAACTCAGGCCGGAAATGACGGCAAATGTTGTGGTTACAACAGGGACCCGGAAAAATGTTCTGACCATCCCGAAGGAAGCGGTCAAGCGTGAAGGCAAAAAAACTTTTGTTGTCATGGAAAAAAATGGCGGGCTCAAAGACATGCCTGTTGAGCTGGGTTGGCGAGATGGTCGTATAATAGAAGTGACCTCTGGACTCAATGATGGCGACCAGGTTGGCATTCCTGATAAGCCTTTAAAGAAAAAAAGGGAAGGTAGAAGGCGGCGGCGATGAACATAATTGAAATGAACTCCATCTGCAAGAGCTATCGGAATATTGGTTTCGAGACCCAGGTTCTTAAAGATGTGACGCTTCATATCAAAGAAGGTGATTATGTCAGCATAATCGGTCCATCCGGAGCGGGTAAAAGCACACTCATGGCAATCATGGGTTGTCTGGCTCAGCCTACAAGTGGTGAGTATATACTCGATGGTGAAGAGGTGGGTCAGTTGAGCGACCGCAAACTTTCCCGTGTCCGCAACGAAAAAATTGGTTTTGTGTTTCAGGCCTTTCATCTGCTGCCGGGAGTTACGGCGCTGGATAATGTCATTCTTCCCATGGTCTACGCAAAGAATTCTCCCTTTAATGTCAAGGACCGTGCTCGTGAACTTCTTGCCAAGGTGGGTCTTGAACACCGTTTGCACCACACGCCGGGTCAGTTATCAGGCGGGGAGCAACAAAGGGTCACCATAGCGCGGTCTCTGATCAATGACCCCAGAATTATTCTCGCCGATGAGCCTACAGGGAACCTGGACTCAAAGAACGGTATCGAAACCATGAGGACCTTCGACAATCTCATCAAGGAAGGTAAGACCATTGTTCTCATCACTCATGACTCCGATGTGGCAAATCACGCCGGACGTATCATATCCATCCTGGATGGGCAGATTGATTCAGACAATCTGGTGAGCCACGAATAAAAAACTCTTTAAGCCGGCGTATGCGAATTTTTAAAAATCTGAGACAAGCCATTCGGGGGTTAAGGCTGAACCGCGGCAATACCGTTCTCATGACATTAGGTGTGATGATTGGAATCGCGTCTTTGACGGTCATTGTGGCAATTGGGGATGGCATCAAGATAAAAGTTCTCAATCGAATCACCAACATGGGTTTTGGCCCGGAATCATTTTCGGTTATCGCGGGAGCCGGAAGAATGTTTTTTACACGCTCGAAAAACACCACCAGTATGACACTTCAAGATGCTGAAGACCTGCTTGCTTTACCAACAGTCCGGTTGGTAGTTCCACGTCAGAGAACAAGAATGCAGATGATCTATAAAAAGGAATTCACCAGCACACGTGTTTATGGTGTGACGCCGGATTGGCAGTTAGCCCGTGGATGGAAGACGGAAGATGGTGATTTTTTATCCGATAGTGACCTGGAGCGTAGAAGACGAGTAGTGGTTCTGGGCGCGACTCCTGCCAGAAAACTTTTCAAAGGCAAGGATCCTATAGGAAAAATGGTGCGTCTGAAAAATAATTATTATCAAGTCATCGGACTGCTTGAAGAGAAAGGTTTGACCGAAAGCGGATACGATCCGGATGACCGTGCTTTGATTC
>WAHY01000019.1:20312-35417 GCA_009873635.1 Nitrospinota bacterium | reverse complement strand
CTTCGTGAAATGGGTGAGATGGCGGCAGGAATCGCGCATGAAATAAGAAATCCCTTGGGTAGCATCGAATTATTCGCTTCGTTACTCAAAAAAGATTTGGAACAAGATCCCGAAAAAGCCAAACTGGTTCAGCATATCCGCGCTGGCGTGCAGAATATGGACCGAATTATATCCACCCTTCTCCTGTTTGCTAAGTCCTCCCAGCCATCACGCCAGCAATGTGATATCAACCTTTTATTGTCACAACTTCTGGATGGCCTTGACGATATAAAAGTGCCTGACGATATCAAAGTGAATCGTGATTTGGCTAAAGAAGAAATGATGGCAAATGGAGACCGTGAATTATTACGACAGGTTTTCCCGAATTTGATTCGCAATGCGATCCAGGCTATGCCTGATGGAGGAGAGTTGAGCATTCAAACCCGGAAGTCTCTGATACCAGTGGCCGAGAATGATGCGGATGCAGGGGCGAGGAAGTTCATTGCTGTTACCATCGCCGATACCGGTGGTGGTATTTCTGCTGATGATCTGACCAAAATCTTCAATCCTTTTTTTACTACCAAGGATAAGGGGACCGGCCTGGGGCTGGCCATTTCGCATAACATTATTAAAGCTCATCAAGGGACGATTGAAGCTGTGAGCGAAGAAGGCAAAGGCACTTCTTTTAAGGTGAGGATTCCCTGCTGGGATGAGGATTTTGATGAAAAATAATACTTCAAAGAAAATTCTGATCGTTGATGACGAATCTGAAATGAGGGTTGCGCTGGAAACTACCCTTCAGCGAGAGAACTATCAACTTGTTTGTGCGGAAGACGGTAAGCAGGCCCTGGAGCAGTTTGACAATAATGTGTTCGACCTGGTTTTGACGGATGTGCGTATGCCAAAATTAAATGGGTTGGAGCTATTGCGCGAAGTTAAAGAGCGATCTCCACATACGCCAGTGGTTATGATGACTGCCTATGGAACTATTGATAATGCCGTGGAGGCTATGAAGGAAGGAGCATTTGATTACCTGATAAAAGGTTCCGGATTTTCTGCTGATGTCCTGGTTTCCACTGTCAAGCGAGCTTTTTTGAACCCTCAGGAATTTATTCCTCCTGTCCGGCCTTCAGGTGTGGTTGATAAAACAGGTTCCTCAGGCAAGAGAATTGTAACCCAGGATGAGGAAATGAAAAAGCTCCTGAAGTTAGCCGAAAACGTTGCTTACAGCAAATCGACGGTTCTCATTATGGGTGAAACCGGAACTGGAAAGGAATTGTTTGCGCGTTATATCCATCAATGCAGCCCTCGTTCGGATAAACCTTTCATGGCAGTCAATTGCGCTGCTTTGCCAGAGGGATTGCTTGAATCAGAATTATTTGGACATGAAAAAGGGTCGTTCACCGGGGCCACGGAAAATAAGGAAGGAAAATTTGAACTTGCGCATCAAAGCTCTTTGCTCCTGGATGAGGTTACAGAGATGAGTTTGCCTTTGCAGGCCAAACTGCTCAGGGTTTTACAAGAACACGAAGTCGATAAGGTGGGCGGTAAAGCTCCAATTCCTGTTGATGTGAGGGTGATTGCCACCACAAACAGGGACATCCGACGAAGGATTCAGGATCAGGAGTTCCGGGAAGATTTGTACTACAGATTGAATGTGGTTCCGCTTGTTCTAATTCCTTTGCGTGAAAGAAAGGATGACATCCCGCTGTTGGCAGAATATTTTATGAACGAGTTTTGTCAGGAAAATTCACGCGCTCCAATAAAGATAGATCCCGCTACTATGGTCTTGCTGAAAAAATACCGGTGGCCCGGTAATATCCGCGAACTTGGAAATATTATTGAACGGTCCTGCTTGATGTGCCAGGGAGATACTCTGCTTCCTGCGCATCTGTTTTTTGATGATGAGCCTCTCTCACCTAGTAAAAAAGACGCGGCACCGAAACTATCGGGAACAATCTACGAAATGGAAAAAGAACTCATCCAACAAACATTGGAAGAGTTCAATGGCAATAAAACAAAAGCCGCGGACTCTTTGGGCATCAGCATACGCACACTTCGTAACAAGCTTAATGAATATAACGAAGCTGAGAAGGAATAAGGCAATCGTCTGCTTCCCCCAAGTAGCCAAAATTATGACGAATATTGCCCTCGAAAAATAGCTTGTCCCTTTTTACCCCCTCCCTGCCAAAACGGGATAACCTTTTAAAATAAATAACTTATGTGGTTTTGGCGTTTCTTCCTGCTTGCGGGTTTCTAATGGTATGGAACTTGCTTTGATTACTTGTAAAAAAGGTGGGGGAAGTCCCCGGTTTACAAATCAATAAATAATGGGAAGGCAAGGATTATGGACTTTCTGACTAATATGAAAATCAGTTCATCTGGATTGAGTGTTCAGCGCAAGCGAATGGAAACCATTTCCAGTAATCTGGCAAATTTGGAAACCACTCGGACCCCTGAAGGTGGGCCTTATCGTCGGAAAGATGTCGTAATCACCGCTTTACCTTTAGAAAGTGAGTTTGGTAACACTTTTAAAAATGAATTGGGTGACAAACTGAGCAAAGTACAAGTCACCGATGTGGTCGAAGATCAGGAAGAACCACGGCTGGTTTACAACCCAAGTCATCCGGATGCGAATGATTTAGGTTACGTTGCGATGCCAAATATCGATCAAATGTCAGAAATGGTGGATATGGTCACCACTCAAAGGTCTTTTGAAGCCAATGTTACTGCGCTCAATGCTTCAAAGGCTATGGCAATCAGGGCGATTGATCTCGGTCGATAATGAAAAAGGCTCTACCAAAACTTGCTTTGGCCATGAGCTACGTTTATGAAATAAAGGGTCGCGAGTTGCCAAAAAGTAAAATTATTAGAGGCCCCCATAAAATTTAAAAACCTTTAAACTGATATTTCCATGGAAAACTTTCTGGATTTTTTAAGGCAATTTGGCGAACGGTTCAACGAACTTTCACAAGGAAAGAAAGTAGCGGCTCTTTCTCTAGTGGCTTTAGCTCTGGCATCCTTATTGGTGATGTCTTTCTGGTTAAAGTCTCCAGACTTCCAGCTTCTTTATGCCAATCTTTCCCAGGAAGATGCAGGAGCTATTGTTGACAAATTGAAAAACCAGAAAATTCCTTTTGAGCTTTCCAATGGCGGCAGGACGATTCGTGTAGCATCAGATAAGTTGCATGAAGTACGCCTGGAACTGGCTAGCGCAGGCTTGCCGGAAGGTTCTGATGTAGGCCTGGAAATCTTTGAAGACACTCCTTTGGGGATGACGGAATTTGTACAAAAACTGAACTACCAAAGAGCATTGCAGGGAGAACTGACTCGAACAATTAAAACCCTTGACGCGGTGGCCCAGGTCCGGGTCCACCTGGTTATTCCAAAAGACAATTTGTTTCGCAAGGATAAACCCAAGGGTAAAGCTTCTGTAACGTTGAAAATTAAACCCGGGAAAACCCTCACCGATACGCAGGTACAGGGAATTGTTCACCTGGTTTCCTCAAGTGTCGGGGGAATAAATGCCCAGGATGTTGTTGTTGTCGATTTGAAAGGTAATTTGCTTTCCGGAGGCAAAGAAGCCTCTATGGAAGCGATGCTGTCATCATCCAATTTCAAACATAAAACAAGGGTGGAAAGGGAACTACAAAGGAATATCATTAAAATGTTGGAGGATGCTTTGGGATCAGGAAAAGTTATTGCTAAAGTTTCTGCAACTTTAGACTTTGAAAGAGTTGAGAGAACAGAAGAAATTTATGATCCGGACTCCCAAGTTGTGAGAAGTGAGAATCAGATTAATGAATCTTCTACTGGGGCTGTACCTTCCGGAGGTATTCCAGGGGTGCAGGCACTAGTCCCTTCTGGCAAAGAATCGGGAGGTTCCTCTGGACAAGCGGCAAAAAGAAATAAATCAAACGCTCTATTTAATTATGAGATTAATAAGGTTGTTAAAAGGATTTCGAAACCTCTTGGAGAAATTTCCAAACTCAGTGTCGCGGTGATGATCGATGGTACTATGCAGGGAGATCCACTTGTATACCAACCGAGGTCGCAGGAGGATATGGATAAGTACTTACAAATAGTCAAGTCTGCTGTAGGATTTGATGAAGAGAGAGGAGATATAATTCAAGTTGAAAACATTCAATTTGATCGGTCTGAGTTAGAAACACAAAGAGAAAGTATTTCTCGCTCAGAGCAAATTGATTTAGGATTGGAAATTGGAAAACTAGTGGTCGGTATTGTTTTTCTTATCCTATTTTTTACTAGAATAATTCGTCCCGTTATAAACTGGATGACAACAACAGTTGAGGTTGTTCCAGAGGTAGATCAACTTACCACTGGTATTTTAACACCGGAAGAAGAAGAAAAACAGCGTATTAGCGAAATGGCTTCTCAAGCCTCAGAGATCCGTGAATCAGTAGCTGAATTTGTTAACAAAGATCCGAAATACACTGCTGGTGTAATTAGGAAGTGGATGCGGGAAAAGGAAACCAAATCAAAACCTTAGACTAGAATGATGATGAAAGTTATTGGGCACGAAAAAATACTCCAGAATATTATTTATTTGTGCGAGCAGTTGGAGGAAAATAGTAAGTATATCCATAGCAGGAGGAAAACCCTTTGTCAGATTTAAGCAACACATTCACTCAGAGTAACCTTGAGTCGCAAACTGTAGATCAAGATAATACTTGTGAGGAGGAGCGGGCTTTTCAGTTGAATGAACTGATCCTGGAAAAGCCTTCCATGCGTAGAGATTTTACGTATGATTCGGAAAATGCCCGGAACTTTGATCAAGCTAATGTCAATAAGGCAAAAGTGGGCGTCAAAGAACTTCTTAAGGATGCTCTGGATAAGGCAAAACGGCAGGCCACTGATATCAAGTCAAAAGCTCAGAAAGAGGGCTATGACTCAGGTTACTCTGAGGGATTTAAAAAAGGAGAAGATGCTGCCCGTGAAGAATTTAAGCCTTTTTTGGAAACGATAGAGGGCTTGATTTCAGACTTAACAAGTTTTCGTAAGGGTATGTATGACAAAGTGGAACGAGAAATGGTCGAAATGGTGGTTAGTTTGGCGAAAAAGGTCATCCACTTTGAGTTTTCCACGCGCGATGATGCTGTGCAGGAAATGATCCGCCTGGCGGTTAAATCTGTGCTTGATCGGGAATCGATGGTCATCAAGATTAATCCCGCAGATAAAGGATATGCAGAGAGCTTTCGTCCTGAATTGCATCATTTGTTTGGTGAGATAAAAAATATTACGTTTGAGGCACACTCTGGTATTGAACGGGGTGGCTGTGTCGTTGAGACCAATTTTGGTGTGATCGACGCACAGATTGATAAACTGGGTGAGCAAATGGACCGCATCCTGAATCTTGCTCCTGCATTACCGGAGGAATTATCTTCTGCGGCAAATGAACAGGCCGAGGAGCTTGTTGAAGAAGATTTGGAATCTTCTGCGGACAACAATAACTTGCAGGATGAGAATTCGCCCGAAGATTCAGTAGATGGTCAGGACCCAACACAGAATAAAGATGATGAAACGGAACCACCCGAAGACAATAATTAACTGATTATGAGCTCTGTCATTGATTTAAAAAAATATAGTTCGTTCATTCATAAAACCGATTTCGTAAAGAAAACCGGAAGGGTTAACCGTATCATTGGTCTGATTATTGAGGGTGATGGACCTGCTGTATCCGTGGGAAGCATATGCACCATATATCCTGGTAATCGCCCGCCTGTGTTGGCCCAGGTGGTCGGCTTCCAGAATAAAAGCACTTTACTAATGCCCTTGGGAGATGTTGTTGGTATAGAGCCTGGCAGTATAATTGAGTCCAAGGAAGAACATCCCACCTACCAGGTGAGTAATGCGTTAATAGGTAGAATTATTGATGGAAACGGTTTGCCGATTGATGGCAAAGGGCCGATTCCGGTTGGTGCAGACTATCCTCTGATGGGCAACCCGGTAAATCCGCTGGAGCGAAAACGTCTCAGGGAGCCGCTGGATATTGGGGTGCGTCCTATTAACGGTTTGCTATCTTTTGCTAAAGGGCAGAGATTGGGAATTCTTGCTGGAACAGGTGTTGGTAAATCGGTGTTGATGGGAATGATTGCCCGCAATACCAATGCCGATATCAATGTGATCGCTCTAATTGGTGAAAGGGGCCGGGAGGTTAAAGAGTTTATTGATGAAAACCTCGGGGAAGAGGGACTGCAAAGATCGATCGTAATTGCGGCGGCATCTGATCAGCCGCCACTTGTTCGACTGCGCGGTGCTTACATCGCGACTACCATCGCTGAATATTTCCGTGATCAGGGTAACGATGTGATGTTGATGATGGATTCGATCACACGTTTTGCCTTGGCGCAAAGGGAGATTGGCCTTTCCGTCGGAGAGCCCCCAACTACGCGAGGCTTTACCCCATCTGTGTTTTCTCTGTTACCAAAATTATTGGAGCGTGCGGGAACTTCTACGGGTGAGGGCTCAATAACAGGGCTTTACACTGTATTGGTTGAAGGGGATGACTTGAACGAACCCATATCGGATGCTGTGCGGGCAATTCTTGATGGTCATATTGTTCTAAGCCGCGAGCTAGCTTCACACAACCATTATCCAGCTATTGATATTCTTAACAGTGTCAGCCGTTTGATGATTGATGTGGTCTCAAAGGAACATTATGATTTATCTATGAAATTTAAAGATATCCTGGCGACTTATAAATCAGCGGAAGATTTGATAAATATTGGAGCTTATGCTCGTGGAAGTAATCCGAAAATTGACCAGGCTATTCAGAAATATGAACTCATGATCCCATTTCTCAAGCAGGGAATTGCTGAAAGTGTTGATTGGCGAACCAGCTTGACGGCTTTGAAAAATATTCTGGAGAATTAAACTTTGAGCTTTCGATTCGATACCATACTTCGCTTAAATAAAAAACAGGAAGACCTGTTGCAAAGGGATATGGGGCAAATCAATGTCCATTATCAACGGCAGAATGATAGAAAACAATTTATTCAGGATTCCGTCGAAGCAAGTAAAGATCAGCTGAGTGAGAAAAAAAGATCAGACATCAGTGTCGAAACAATGATTTTGTATGATAATTTTTCCAGGGGTGCCCGAGTTCATATTGAAAAACAAGAGAAAATTCTTTCTGAGATTAATACCAGGCTGGAGGCCAAGCGTGAAGAAGTGGTTGAGGCCATGCGCAAGAGGCGGACTATGGAAATATTAAAAGAAAGGGACTTGTTGAAAGAGCAAAAAATCAGGGAGAAGAATGAAACTGCGGTTTTGGATGAAGTGGCTTCTAATCTTTGGGTGAGAAATTTTAGAGGGGCGTGAAATGAAGACTGAAAATATTTTTATTGTTCTGGTTGCGGCAGCTTTGCTTTCGGGGCTATACCTTTCCGGAAGTCTGGAGACAGGAAATGCCCATGCTCAGGTGAAACAGATTGATGAAAATGTGGAGGAAGTCCGGGAAGAAAAGAAGTTGTTACCCCTTAGGCCTGAAGAAGAGGTTGTTGAAGAAAAAGAAAAAATTCAATTACCCGGTCAAGCGGCTGCAGTAAGCCCTGAAACATTTAGAATGATAGAAGTTATAGAAAATAAGAATAGAGAACTCAAGAAAAAAGAAGAAGAGTTACGCATAAAGGAGGTTCGTTTGCAAGCCCTGGAAGCGAAAGTCAGGAAAGATTTGGAAAAAATAGAGAAAAGCATAATGGAATCAAAAGAACAGATGGGAATCCAGGATGAAAAGACCAAAGAAAATGTGGATGCCTTGATTAAGGTTTATTCCAGCATGAAACCTGAGGAAGCGGCTAATTTGGTCGAGGCTATTGACGAAGACCTCGCTTTAAAAATTGTTTCGGGAATGAAAAGTAAAATCGCAGGGCAGGTTTTAAGCAAGGTGGATGTTAAAGTCGCAAAAAAACTCAGTGAAAAATTGGCCGGAAAGAGAATGAAAGCCGCAAAGTAACTCGAAGTCAAATAGCGATAAGGTAGTTTCTGCTTCTTCACAATTAGTTGTTAAATGGTAATAGCTGCTACTGCTTTAGTTCTTTTCGCCTGGCGAGGTCTCGGTCGAATCAGGATTTGTCATTCCAAAAGATATAATCATTTTCAGGCCTTCTTCTACAGACATTTTCAAAGGAATTGCATCTTTCTCCGGAACCATGAACAGGAATCCTGTGGTGGGGTTGGGTGAAGTGGGGACAAAAACATTCAACATTTTCCCGCCGGAAACACCTTCAATTCCATCGGGTGTATCACAGCAAACAATCCCCAGGGTTTTCAGGGGTTCGCGGGGATAGGTTATAAGCACCATCTTTTGAAAACTGGCAGTGTCGGCCAGAGAGATTGTGTCAACTACCTTTTTGATACTTGTGTAAATAACTCTAACCACTGGAATTCTGTGGAGGAAGTTTTCTCCCATCACCACAATCTTTTTCCCGATAAAGTTTGTACCAAAGAGGCCCACTCCAATCACAAACAAGGCCAGAAGCAGAAAGCCCATTCCAGGAATATTCGCTTTCTCCATCAACTGCAGTCCTTGAGGCCCAAATATTCTCCTTATGACAGGTTCCATGGCGCTGTCTGCACGGGTGATGACAAAGGACAGAATCATATAGGTCAGGCCTACTGGAATAGTTACCAGCAAACCAGCGATCAGGTTTTTTTTGAAAGCTTTTTTGAACATGAAGGGTTTTCCACTACCTGATTTTGATTCACCTCAGGGAATTAATATGATTTTTAACTTGAACTGTTAACGTTGGGTGACTGCTTGAGGCCAGATCGACAAAGCGTTGATAAAAATGAATTGCAGAGTCAATATTGCCCTCACTTTCGTACAATACAGCAAGATTATAGTGGCTGCCTGCATGGGCAGGATTGATTTTAAGGGCTTTGTTTAAAACGTTTTTTGATTGATCTGATTGACCGGTTTGTTTATAAGCTACGGCCAGATTATTCATTGCTTCCAGGTTCTCAGGGTCTATTAATATTGCTTTCTGGTAATTTCTTATGGCACTTGGGTACTCTTTTTTTGCATAGTATACCACGCCAATATTGTTATAAGGTTTAGCATAATCGGGATTTAGGTCAATGGCTTTCAGAAATTCCTCGATTGCGCGTTCATATTGCCTCAATTCTTTATAGATAACCCCTATGTTGTTATAAATATACGGATTATTTGCATTGAGTTCAGCTGCTCTTGAATAATTTGTCAGCGCCTTATCCCAATCGCGAGATTGTTGAATCCCGGATCATAACGAACTGGGAAATACTCAGGCAGACGCCCACTAAAAAAAGGAGAATGGGTTCTCTTAAGGAGTGAAAACGGTTCAAAGCTTCCGCCTGTTTGAGCTCAAGATTGTTTTGTTAACAGCTTGAACTGCTGGCGATATTTTAACAGGAAGTTGATGAGGGTTGAGAATTTTTCAGGCTGGGAGCTGGCACATGTCCTGATGCTTTGATTTGGTATCGGTGCTTTTGCCGGATGAACCGTTGCCATTATGCTGACTGTAGCGGAATACTTTTCCTTCATAGTTGGTGATGACCACTTCATCCTTGTTGTGTTCGATAACGCTGTTAGGGAGAAGTCTTACTTTGCCGCCACCGCCCGGGGCATCAATAACGAAATAAGGCACAGCCATTCCTGATATATGACCCATGAGGTCTTTAATTATATCGAGTCCTTTTTGTACCGAGGTGCGCAAATGGTCTGTCCCCTCTGTCATATCAGCCTGGTAGATGTAATAAGGTTTGACGCGATTCTTCAGCAATTTTAGCATCAACTCTTTCATGATTTGTGAGTTGTCATTGACCCCCTTTAAAAGAACCGTCTGGCTCCCTAACGGGATGCCGATGTCAGCAAGCATGGCACAGGCTTTTTCCACTTCGGGAGTGATTTCCGCAGGGTGGTTAAAATGCATATTGAAATACAGCGGGTGGTATTTTTTCAGTATTGAACACAGGTTTTCAGTCACTCTGGCTGGAAGAGTTCCTGGAACCCGTGTCCCTATACGGATGATCTCAAGATGTGGGATGGAGCGGAGTTCACCAAGAATTCGATCCAGCTCTTTGTCCGGGACAAGAAGCGGGTCCCCACCTGACATGATTACGTCACGGATTTCAGGATTGTTGCGGATGTATTCAATACCTTGTCGTAACGTTTCACGAGTCACAACTCCGGGAAAACCGATTTTCCGTTTTCTCGTGCAGAACCTGCACACAATGGGGCATTGGTTATTAATCATGAGCAATACCCGGTCAGGATAACGGTGCACCAGTTCTGGTACAGGCATGTCGCCTTCTTCATTAAGCGGGTCTGCTAGCAGGGTTTCTCCATCTATATAATCATCTAATTCTTCCAGAGTGGGTACAACCTGTTTCCATAAAGGGTCATTAGGTTCTTTAATCTGGTTCAGGAAATAGGAGTTGATTCTTACGGGATAGATTTCTCCAACCTTCTTAAGCCTTTGGCGGTACTCTTGCGATTCGGGAATAAATGGCAGGTCTTCAATTTTCACCGCGCTATGGCTGAGTTGTTTTTGCCAAGGCTCCATGTCTTTTCCTTATAATTTTGAAGATTACGAATTGACCGGATAGGTCTTTTTCAGATAGTCGATGATTTCGTACTCATCGTCAAGAATGGTGTCACCGTCCACCAAAACCGGAACGGTGGTTTGCCCCGATACTTCGTGAACTTCCTTGCGCAGATGATGCGGCCACGGAACATCTATTTTTTCATACTCCAGATGCATCGTACTTAAAACTTCTCTGACCATGGCGCAGTAACCACAACCGTCTATATTATAAAGTTTCATCATTATCCAACTTTATTCCTTACAGCACAGGGCATCATAACAGCGTCTGCCATGCCGTGAATTTTCTTTTTATCTTGCGGACAAAGTGTAGCGAGAATGCCCGACAGATAGGTAGTATTTTCCACAACAAAATAATAAGGGGTCAGTCTCACCCTGCTTTGCATGGTTTCCATCTTGCCTGACTTTTGGTCCAGATACGAAACCGGCACCCGCTTACCCTTATAAAACTTCTGTAATATCGAAACCTGGTCGGGAAACTGCCCCAAACCTTTCTTCAGGCTTTCCTGCCAGACTTCTCCGGAAACATCGTGTCCAACAATTACCCCCCGGCTTCCCCAGGACTCCGGTGAGAAACCTGAGGGCTTGATGACCATTTCCCTCTCTTTTTGGGTTAATCCCACCAATCTCTGCCAATCCTGAACCGGTCCACCGTTGATCTCCAATCCCGGAATTGCTCCATATGGAGGCATGGGGCTAGAGTCTAGAACCCAGGTTTCAGGAATTAGATGAGATAAGCTCCCAAAAGTTTCGGGACCTAACTCTTTTTCCCAATGGGTTTTCAGGGCAGGGTGATGAAATAACGCAAAACTGAGCTTTTCTTCCAGGCAGGCTTTATAGGGAGGGGTGGTCACAACCTGTCCTTTTTTCGCCGCATACATCATTAATTCGGATTTTGGGATGTTTTTCAGGTCAAATAGTTCAAAAAATCGATACAAAATATCGACTCTCGACCAATGCCCTTCATCATGAATGAACAGGCCTTCCTCCCGGAATTGAATCTCTTTAGGATGAACGGTGAATACAGGAAGCCCTTTTTTTCTTAAAAGAGTTGCCAACCATTCCATTTCGCTACGGTAGTCCTGAGCCTCATCTGAAACGACAATGGCAACACAGGGTTTTTCCTCTTTAGCCAGTGATTTAGCCATGTTGTAAAACATGGTTGGAATTCCACCTTCAGCATCACCAATAACCTGCCATTCCGGGTCATTATAGAGGGACATGAGTTCGGCAGTCAGACCGAAACCGCCAGGAACGGAGTCCAGCTCCGTAACAGAAAATCCATCTTCGGTAACAATGACATCAGGTCTAAGGATAGCCGGTAACTTTTGGCGAAATCGTTTCATCCTGCCAAACTCGACCAACTCCTGTGGTTTTCCGGCATCCAGGTATTGGGAGAACCATGAAGGACAGCTTCCCTTGGCACTGTCAAAATACAGTTTGTTCCACGCTGAATAAAACTTAAGGAGTTTGGGGCCTAATTGGTGGAAAAACTCCACCTCCTCCTTTGAGAGAAAATACGGCTCAGGAGAGATTCGCCAGCGGTTTCCAGAGTCTTCCGAGTCCGCAAACAAACCCGAATGGGTCAGGGAGCTCTGGATTTCAGTGCAAATGTTTTCCGGTTGGGCAATCATGCTTCCTCAGACTAAAAAAATAAACCGCAATTGTCAAATTTCCTGCAAGTAAAGGGATGTTACAATATCTATCTTGTAGTGTAATTATTTAGATAAGGAAATCATGGAAAAAGATTCAGGACAAAAAGAAATTATCCCCATCTTCCCTTTACCTACCACCGTGTTTTATCCCGGCACTCCTTTGCCGCTGCATATTTTTGAGCCACGTTACCGGCAAATGACAGCCGATGCCCTGGAAGGTGAACGCAAAATAGGCATGGTTTTGTTAAAGCCAGATTGGGAAGCCACCTATTTTGATCGACCCAATGTGCATTCCACAGGTTGCGTTGGAAGTATTGAAAAAGAAATCCGTCACCCGGATGGAAAATATAACTTCACACTGGTTGGACTGCGCCGGTTCCGTATTGTCAGGGAACTGGAAGGAAAACTTTACCGCCTGGCAGAAGTTGAACTGCTTGAAGAAAAGAATGAACAGTCGATTGACGAACAACCCAATTCCACCCGTAATGGCTTGATCGATGCCTACAGGCAGTTCATCAATCTGATACCTGACAACAGTTCGTTAAAAGAAGAGCCAGACTGGAACCTGGGCGAAAAGCTCAGCCTGTTTGTCGACCGGTTCGCTTACAGGCTGGATCTCACTCTGGAACAAAAGCAAACCTTCCTGGAGGAACAGGATGTTCTAAAGCGTGCCGATTTTCTGCACGAGTTTCTTAAAATGAAAGTCGACCTCGTCCACCTCTCGAAAGTCCGTAACGCCACCCCCGACTCCGCCCGCTGGAACTGACCGGACCACGCACTGCGGTAATGAGGCGGCGACACCGGGCATGATGTTAATGATGAAAATATCACACGCACGTGACCGCCAAAGACGTGGAGTCAGGTTTTAAAGTGATAGTTTAATTCTTGCTCCGTGAGGGAGGTACGTTAAAAAATGAAGCACTGATGGTCTCACTCTTCTAAAAGATCTGTGTGGTGCAGGTATTACGCTTTGCCTGTTTAAACTTGCTGCGGAATGATCAAGCTCAAGCAGGTGACACTGCCGTCGGCTTTTTCAAATTCACTCATTTCCAGCTCGATGGTTGGGAGTCCATGTGCTTGAATTTTATCCCGGACATTGGGGAATCCGGTGGGCATCAGAACAGTTTTATTCAGTGCCAGGCAGTTGCTGGCATAAGATTCTTCTTCGGTGACTTCGATCCAGTCAAATTGATTCAATCTGGCAGCATCCACCCTTTTGGGATCAATGATCAGTAGATTGTTGCCAAGAAAGGTGGCCGCGCTTTTGAGGTGAAGTCCATTTATAACTGCGACAGGCACTACTTTTTTAGAAGTGAGTTGCGAGAAAGCATTAATGGCTCTCACGTTGGTTCGTTTTGAAAGCCCTATGAATATTGTGTCGGGAGTGTTTATCACATCTCCGCCATCCAGGGTCGCGGGAGGTTCCAGTGTCACGCAGTCCCGATACGCTTTCAATTTATCAGCGGTAGATTGGACTTCGTCCTGCCTTGAAGGTTCTTTTAACGGACAAAGCAGAGATGACTCTTCTAAAATAACAGCGGTATCTTCCACAAACGTTGCGTCAGGCAGGTGATCCAGAGTAGGCAGATATTCCACCTTGCCCCCGGTTTGTTTGAGAGCTTCGACGTAAGCTTCGTGTTGTTTGAGTGCAACAGCAAGTTGGATGTCATTTTTTCCCGGATGCCCTGAAATGGCTTTTGGGAAACTTGATCCGGGTTTTCTAACCAATGCGGTGAATGCGAGCATTGGACCTCCTTGCTTAATCGCAGGTGGGGGTGTTCATCATTCTTGAAAAATAAAGCATGGGGAAAAGTTTTTTGGCCTTTTTGAAAAGTTTCATAGTGGCTTTGTCCGGCTTTAACCCACTAGCTATTTTATCAGGTTTGGCGACATAGGTCAGTCCATTGATCATTGTAAAATCGTGCCGGTTGAACCGCATCACTTTGCGTTGATACTCGTTGGGGTGCCCAAAAATTTCATCCAGCTTGGGAACAAACTTTTCATCCATTGCGTAAAGCTCTCCATGCATCATTCCGGCGTTATCGTTGGTGGGTTCGATGTTGGCCAGGCCCAACCCTTCTATGCCTCTGTTATCAACAGGAATTTTATTAAACACCAGCCGCCAGGCCGAGAGGGTCACAGAAGATTTGGATATATATTCCAAACCCTGTTCCTTGAAAAAATCTTCGTTAATCAATTCGTTGTAAGCAAAAAAATGGACGACATCAGCCATTATCAAAACTCCTGTTCCAAGTTATTTAACTTATGGGGTTTATTTGATTTCTTCCCTCAGGTTCCGGGTAAAGAGCTTGCCGGTAATGGGGGAGTTATGATAGTATCAAAAAAATCATTCCTACGTGATCGTCATTTTTAATTTGATCGAAACTATATTTGATCAAGGGCGATTCTTGCAAATGAATTATCAGTAATAGGCTATTTCTAATAATATATTTATTTACCCCAAGGTGGTCGATTATGGGGTGGTTATTTCTTTTTTAATTTTAAGGAGTTCTATATGTCTGCAAAAGTGGTCACGGTCTCCGATGCCGAATTTGATCAAACGGTTTTAAAGTCAGAAAAACCGGTCATGCTGGATTTCTGGGCCGAGTGGTGCCAACCCTGCAAAATGCTCAGCCCTACAATTGAAGAACTTGCCGGAGACTTTGAAGATCAAATTCTGGTAGGAAAGCTGAATGTGGACGACAACCCTAATACCGCAACCACCTATGGTATACGAGGTATACCGACATTGCTTTTTATCAAAGGCGGGCAGGTGGTTCAGCAGGTTGTCGGCGTTAAATCGAAAGCGGAAATCAAGAAGGTTATTGAAGAAAATCTGCTTGGATAAGCCGCCGGGCTTTCTATAGGTA
>WAHY01000019.1:16019-20213 GCA_009873635.1 Nitrospinota bacterium | reverse complement strand
ACCGACATTGCTTTTTATCAAAGGCGGGCAGGTGGTTCAGCAGGTTGTCGGCGTTAAATCGAAAGCGGAAATCAAGAAGGTTATTGAAGAAAATCTGCTTGGATAAGCCGCCGGGCTTTCTATAGGTATTTGAATTTAAAACCCCCTTCTCCTATCTGGGAGAAGGGGGTTTTGATTTTCCTGTAGGTTTTAAGCTACGGATTTTCTAAGCAGATGTGTAGACCGGACGAAGACCCAGGCCTTCAATCATCTCTATATCTCTTTTAGGATCCTGGCCTTTTGTTGTGAGATAGTTGCCACCCAGAATTCCGTTAGCTCCGGCCGAAAACAATTTTTCCTGCTGGTCGGTCAGCACTTCTTCCCGTCCCCCGCAAACGAAAAGGTCGATATCCGGTAAAACCAGCCGTAACAGGGAAATGGTCCTGAGTGCTTCATAATGTTCCATAGGTTCCAAATGATCAAGGGCAGTTCCTGCAACCGGTTTCAGGAAATTAATGGGAAAAGATTGTGTGCCCAGTTCTTTAATGGAAAAAGCAAGCTCTGCCCTTTGCGTGAACGACTCTCCCATTCCGAAGATGCCACCAACACACACCTGTAATCCTGCGTCTTTGGCGTTTTTTACCGCATTGACCTCATCATCGTAGGTGTGGGTTGAAACGATTTTATCGAAGTGACTCTTAGCGGTTTCCAGGTTATGGTGGCACCGGTCCAGCCCGGCTTCTTTCAGTTCCTTTAATTGTTCCATGGGCATCAGTCCCAGGGAACAGCATGTTTCAAGATTGGTTTCAGCCTTAATACGTTTAATGGCTTCAATCACCCGGTCCAGTTCTTTCCGGTCATCGAGGGAAGTTCCAGAAGTGACGATTGAAAACTCGTTAGACCCGAAAGCTTCTGCTTCCTTTGCGGCGGCAACGATCTCCTCGACATCCATCAGTTCGTATTCGGGGGAATCTGTCTGGAATGAACTTGATTGGGAGCAGAAGGAACAGTCTTCCACACATCGTCCTGATTTTGCATTGACGATGGAACAAATTTTAACATCCTGCCCCTTAAACTGTTCGCGAATGCGGCTGGTCCCGATAAAGAGATAGTCCAGCTCTTCGTGGGTTAGTGATTCAAGTTGCAAAGCTTGATCGTAAGAAATCGATTCGCCTTTTAAGGCGGTGTTGACCATATTATCTATTAACTCTGTGCGCATAGAATTTATTGTTCTCTATAGTTTGAATTGAGTACCGTATAATAGTTCTTCTTCAGTCATAACTCAATAGTTTCACCAAATCTTCTGCAGATTGTACTGGTTTCAGGCAGGTTCCCTGCTGGCAGACGTAGGCGGTTCCTTTCCCATTTACCATTTTTCGCCCTTTCAGTAAGGGAATGGGTGTATTTTCAATCTGGTCCTCGTAGGCGAAAGCAAAAACGGCATTTGGATAAAACCCTTTACGCATGGTTTTCAGCAGTTCCCGGGTTGTCGGGTCATTCCTCTTTCCCACCACCGCAACCTCTTTCAGTCCGCCCAGATACAAATGCAGGGCTTGAAGCATGAATGCTGAATTGAGGCCATATTCCATGAGTTCATCATTAAAATTCAAGAATAGTTTCTCAGCTTTTAAGGATAGAGAGGGGTCTGCCATATAAGCGGAAAGCCGGAGCAGGGTTAGAACCGCATTACTGTTGCCAGAGGGTTCCACACCATCATATCCACTGACTTGCCGTATCAATAGTTCCTCCCCGTCGCTGGCGGTCTCATGGAAAATACCGCTTTCATTGTAGAACTTATCTTTGACACGCAGCATCAACGTGTGAGCCGTTTGAATATAACGCGGCTCATAAGTGGCTTCGTACAAATCGAGACAGGCGGTGGCGGTCGCGGCGTAGTCGCACAGGTAGCCATCGAAGCGGGCTTCTCCATCACGAAAACGCCTGAGGAGTTTCCCATCCGGTGATTGTAAACGGGTGAGAATGAACTCCATGGCACGGACAGATTTTTGTATCCGCTCATCATCATCGAGCACCCTTCCTGTTTTTGCCATGGCGCTGATCATCAGTGCATTCCAGGAAGTCAGGATTTTGTCGTCCAGCAGAGGGCGAATACGCTGGCTGCGAACCTCCAGCAGTTTGTCCCGGGCAGTTTCCAGTTCAGCCATGACAGCGGTTTCCTGCATGCCTATTTCTTTTGCTATCGCTTCGGGTCCCCGTGTGACACTTAAAATGTTTTTTCCTTCGAAATTTCCTTCAGGAGTGATGTTGTAATAAGGGATGGCGACGCTTGCGGTTTTCCTTCCGAGAATCTTTTCGACCTCCTCCTGATCCCATACATAAAATTTACCTTCAACACCTTCGCTGTCAGCGTCTTCGGCACTGAAGAAACCACCTTCCTCAGAAGTCATGTCCCGGTCGATGTATTGCAGCAAATCGTTGGCAAAATCGGCGAACTCTATTTTGCCGGTTACTTGATAGGTTTCTATCAGGGCTGTGGTGAACAATGCATTGTCATAAAGCATTTTTTCGAAATGCGGCACCAGCCATTTGTAATCTGTGCTGTATCGTGAAAGCCCGCCACCGATCTGGTCATAAATTCCGCCAAACTTCATGGCTTTGAGAGTGTTTTCCGTCATAGTCAGACTGTTGTTATGTCCCGTTCGGTGATAGTGCCGGAGCAGGAGAGACAGTCCCATTGAGGGTGGAAATTTGTTTTGTTGTTGAAACTGAAACCCGTGGTTGAGTCGATCGTAATGTTTCTCAAATAACTCAGCGGTTTTATCTTCTCCGGAAAAACTCAAGTCTTCCGCCTTTGCGGAACCTGGTTCGCGAGTAGAAGCCTCGCGGATATAGTCCACCAATGCCTTGGACTGTTTTTCAACTTTATCCTGTTCATTGTTCCAGGTATTGATCAGGAATTGCAAAACATCCAGAAAAGAGGGCAAATTGTAGCGTCGTTCAGGAGGGAAATAAGTGCCACCGTAAAAAGGAATTCCATCTGGCGTCAGAAATACATTGAGGGGCCAGCCACCCTGTTGGCCCAACGCCTGAACCGCTTGCATATAAATGCTGTCTACATCCGGCCTTTCCTCCCGGTCAACCTTTATGCTGACAAAGTTTTCATTAAGCACTTTAGCCAGAACCGGGTCTTCAAACGATTCACGCTCCATCACATGGCACCAGTGACAGGTTGCATAGCCAATACTTACTAAAACAGGAATCTTCTTTTCTTTGGCTATTTTGAAAGGTTCATCTCCCCATGGGTGCCAGTTCACCGGATTGTGAGCGTGTTGAAGAAGATAAGGGCTTTTTTCTTTGATGAGTGAATTTGTATAGGGGTGTTCAACCATTATATTGTAGGGGAATAAAGTTATTTGTCTTACAGGCAGAATCTGACCCCGCTGACCTCTGTAACAGTTAGGGGTTGATTGAGATTTTTCCCTCCAATGCTAGAGACTTTCGAAGCGTTGGAAAAAATCAGGGAATGATTTATCCACGCAACCGGGATTTTTGATTTGAACCCCTGGAATCTTTAGACCCGCTACAGCGAAACTCATGGCCATTCGATGATCGTTATAAGTTTCGATTTCAGCACCGGTGTAATCCCCCGGCTCCACGATGAGGTAGTCATCACCGGCTTTGACGTTTGCCCCCAGGCGACTCAATTCGTTGGTCAGTGCAGAGATTCTGTCTGTTTCCTTGATTCTGAGATTTCCTATGCCCTGAATCACTGTTTTTCCTTCAGCAAATAGTGCAATAACCGCTAACGTCTGCACCGCATCAGGCATATTATTCATATTGATGGTGATTCCCTGCAAAGGGTTTCCTTTAATATGGACAGAATTTTTATTCCTATCAATCCGGCATCCCATTTTTTCCAGGACTGTGGTGAACTGAGCGTCACCCTGAACACTTTGTGGGTTGATGTGGTTGAGAGTCACTTCCCCTCCTGTTACCGCGGCCGCCGCCAGAAAATAGGACGCGCTGGACCAGTCACTTTCCACTTGATAAGTTTGAGCTTTATAACGATCTCCCGCTTTAACCTTAAAACGCTGGTAGCTCTCATTTTCAACATGAACGCCGAAGGTCTTCATGATGTCGAGGGTGATGTCGGCATATGATTTTGAAGTGAGCTCTCCCTGAATATTTACACAGGTATCAGATTTGAAATAAGGGGCCGAAAGTAAAATGGAAGTGAGATATTGACTGCTTTTA
>WAHY01000019.1:14138-15922 GCA_009873635.1 Nitrospinota bacterium | reverse complement strand
GGTCTTCATGATGTCGAGGGTGATGTCGGCATATGATTTTGAAGTGAGCTCTCCCTGAATATTTACACAGGTATCAGATTTGAAATAAGGGGCCGAAAGTAAAATGGAAGTGAGATATTGACTGCTTTTATCACCCGCCAGCTTTATTTCTCCCCCAGGTATCTCTCCGCCAAAAATGTCTAACGGAGGACAACCGTTATTGTTGATTGATACGGCTTTGACACCCATTTGTGTCAGGCAATCCAAAAGGTCAGCCAGGGGTCTTTCACGCATTCGTTCATCACCATCCAACCGAACTTTTCCAGGGGCCAATGCTGAGAAGGTAGTGAGAAAACGCATGGTGGTTCCTGCGTTACCAATAAAAATATCTTCACCCGGTGTGGAAAGATTCCCTCCCTTGCCTGAAATTAGAAAAGCTTCGGCTTCTTCTTTGACGGGCACTCCAAATGCTTTCAGAGCCCGAATCATGTATTTCGTGTCATCGCTCACCAGTGGTTTTTCTAACCGGCATTCGCCATCTGTGAGTGCCGCAATCACTAATGCCCTGTTTGTGTAACTTTTCGAGCCGGGAATGGTTACGGTTGCTTGAACTTTTTCAGCAGGTTTGATTTCTATCAAGGTCTTAAAAAATTGAGGGTTCAAATAAAGGAATATACCACACCCCTTGGCAGGAGAAGCAAATTCAAATTGTTTCGGTTTTGGTATTTATATATCTTTGACTGAGCTTTTTTTATCAACAATGACAGGTCTTGGCCGTTCGTCCGGGGAGACTTCCTGCCCAGTTGTTTCGCATGGGTGATTCTGCTATGATCAGGTTTTCCGGGGATTTTTTGGTTCTTTTATCCCTATGTATTTAAAGGGCCTTGAGTGTCAGGGAATCGATATGACCGAGAAAGAAAAAGGATCCTTATGGTACAGGTTGTGGGATCATAGATCACTGAAAGAAAAGCAGCGCCTGCGGTCGCTGGTCCCCTGGATACTGTATGGGATAGCTGTTTTTTACGGGATCATTTATTTATCTATCCTTAATACTGTCAACCGCGAGAAAACCGGGACGACCGTTAAATCATGGTTTGGTGGGGATCGAAAGGAAGTCGTCGAAGCCCGGGAGAGGGAAGAACGGGAAATTAAAGAAAGCTTTAAGGCTTTACGCAAACGGACTTCCGGCGGACATTAAGCATGCGGCTAACTGAGGTCTGGTTTGGCTGGCAATAAATTATTTGGCTGAAAAAGCATTTATAGATAATTTGCAAGATAGGTCTCAATGAAACGTTTAGTATTTATTTCTAACTGGTTTTACCAGTTTTCCCTCTGCTTGTGGGTTGGGGGAATGTTTTTGCTGGGTATTCTTGTGGAAATAATGGTGCGGATAAATTTAAAGGACCAGCCGCAGGTGGCCAGCACTATCATGAATAAAATTATGGATGTTTTTAACGTCCATATTATTTATACCTGCATCGCGTTTATGATTTTGGCTGAGTTGGTCAAGTTTCTAGTGGCTAAAAACCGCTCATCCGGTTATGAACCACAGGTCGTGACAAAACGTAAATACACACGAGAAGTGTGTTTGGCTGTCATGGTTGTTCTGGCTATATATATAGGAAGTGTTTTGAGACCAGAGATGCATGCCATGGACAAGCTCAAAAAAGCCAACCCTGCTGATCAGAAACTGCAAATCCAGTTTGATCGATACCATTCGCGTTTGACCTGGGTCTATACCGTAAACATGATTCTGGGTCTGACTTTGTTCTATATTAACGGTAAAGAGATGGCCCGGTTTTCTA
>WAHY01000019.1:9130-14038 GCA_009873635.1 Nitrospinota bacterium | reverse complement strand
GCTGATCAGAAACTGCAAATCCAGTTTGATCGATACCATTCGCGTTTGACCTGGGTCTATACCGTAAACATGATTCTGGGTCTGACTTTGTTCTATATTAACGGTAAAGAGATGGCCCGGTTTTCTAGAAGGCGTGACCTGCCTGAGACCGGAGGTATTGAACAATAGTCCATCGGACCGAGATTATCCCTTTGAGCATAAATAAGTATTTTTCAGTTCTATTGCAGAAGACTGTGGCACTTCTTAAATGGTTTTTAATTGGCTCGTCCCTTTTTCTTTTTTGGGTATCATCCGTTCAGGCGAAGCATGCTGGAGTTGAGCATGATGATCCCGGTGAGACTAAAATTTCTGCTGCCCGTCCAGACCCTGATGATGTGAAAGACATGGCTTTTATTCGCTATGGAAAGTTTCTTCGGGGTTCTAATTTTGAAGAAAATAAAGCGGCTTTTAAAATGTGCCGGAAGTATGACAAATCCTGCAAACTCTGGTGGTTCTCTGATGAATACCCGGGCAAGCTGGTGACGCTGGATAATTATTGGATAGATATTTATGAAGTGACTAACGAACAATATCTTGAATTTGTTAAAGCGACAGGTCATCCCCCGGCTTTGGACGACTCCTGCACTACGGATGCATGCCGTGAAGGAAATTTATGGGATGGAGCTTCTTTTCCAAAGGCGATTCGCAGGCAACCGGTTACGCAGGTAAGCTGGTATGATGCGGATGCTTATTGCAAATGGCGGGGCAAGCGGTTGCCATCGGAGGCGGAATGGGAAAAAGCCGCTCGAGGTCCCAGCGGGAGCAAATATCCCTGGGGTAATGCATCTCCTAAAGGAAGGGCTACATACAACCGAAAATGGAGAGGTATTTACACAATGACCAATGTTGGCAGTTATCCTAACGGAGCGTCTGTGTATGGTGCTTATGATATGGCGGGTAATGTCTGGGAATGGGTGGACGACTGGTATAATCGCACTTACTACACTTATGGCAAGAAGAATAACCCCAAGGGCTATGTTGAAGGAGAATTTAAATCTGTTCGTGGTGGTTCCTGGGTTAATTACCCGGATACCTTGAGAAGCGCGTTTCGAAGATGGAGCAGACCTGAAGTCAAGTTTAACGACACCGGTTTTCGCTGCGCCAAATCTGCTCCACCAGATTTGGAATTCAAAAACTGATTATGACTGACAAGCCAAAAAGATCCGATAAATTGACCGACCGAGAACGGGAATTGTTGAAACCCTATCTTTCGGATGTTGATGCCAATGTGTTCGCCTTGGAGAACCTAAACCCTGAGGTTATAGGTGGGGCGCTTGCACGTTACAGTCGCGCGCCAACTGGGTTAAAAGAAACTGTGGTCCGGGAATTTTTAAATCCAGATGGAACCCCAAATGATGTCAAGGGTTCTCAGATGGTTGATAGGGTTGTTAACAAGTATGGTGATGAATCTGTCGCTGAGCTAGCTGTTGCTCCTTTGTGCATGGAAGAAATTTCAAACTTGATGACCAAAATCGTTGAGGATTGCAGGATAGGAGGCTCACCAATCGAAGAGTCTACCCGTTACGTTCTCTATGACGTCAAAAAGAACGGGCGCTGGCGCTATGTGTGTCCGGATAACATAAAGCAATCTGAACTCGGTAATGCGTTTGTAGCAAATATGGATTTTCTTTTTGAAACCTATGCTGCAATGGTGGAGCCCATGCAGGATTTGTTCAGGAAACGTTTGACAGAAGACGAGTTTAAAATTGAAGTAGAGCGCGATGGAAGCATCCAAAAGCTGGGCCGAAAATCACTTGAAAATGAGAATGAAATCAAGGCTCATCGTATCGCTTATAACTTTACCATTCGTAGCGCGGCTTGTGATGTGATTCGTTGTATCCTTCCTGCCTGCACTCAGGCCAATGTCGGGCTGGTGGGCAATGGGAGGTTTTTCTCCGGCCTGATCACCAAGCTGTTGTCACAAGATTTAGATGAAGCGCACGAACTTGCCGGGTCGATTAGAAATGCCCTCAATACACAGATTCCCACTTTCATCAAGCGGGCAGCGAGGAACAATTATGTAGCGAACAACCACCAGGCAATGAGGAAATTATGTCAGGAGCTTTTTGCGTCGGTCCAGATAGAAAATTCCGCCGAAGTGGAGTTGCTGGAAGATATTGCTGAAGATCAATGGGTCAACCTGATCTCTAATATGATTTTTCCTTATGTCAGGCATTCATCAAGCCAGGTTCGCGGAATTGTAAAGTCATTGCCTGAAGAACGTAGAAAACAAATTTTTGATGCTTACATTGGTTCACGCGAGAGCAAGCGTGATCGACCAGGCCGGGCATTGGAATATGGCTATCCCATTCAGTTTGATATTCTTGCTGGTTTTGCTGAATACAGGGACCTGCAGCGTCACCGCATGCTCACCCAGCAAAGGCAGGATCTTGGGATCGACCTGGGATATTCCGTGCCTGAGGAAATTGAAGAGATTGGTATGGGGGAAAAAGTTCAGGAATGTTTTGAGCGTACCGAGTCTCTACATCGCGATTTAAAAAAAGCTGGAATGGAGCAGGAAGCACAATATGCCACTTTGTTCAATCATTACATACGTTGGAATGTCGGAATGAACCTCAGGGAATTGGGCCACCTTGTTGAACTTCGCACACAGAAAGCGGGTCATCCAAAATACCGGCGTACGGCGCAAATGATGGCGCGCCAGTACCTTAATCGCCATCCAGAAATGGAGCCGGTTCTCCACTACGTTGATTACAATGACTATGATGGCGGTATAACCCGCGCGGATCAAGAAGCACGCACGGCTCGAAAAAGTCTCGCTTCCAACCTCTTTGACGATCAAGACTGCTAGTCGCAGGGCCAGTGAGTATTATCCTGTGATTGCCAACCGATGAAATCCCGGCTGAAAAATTCATATCCATTTACCACAGTAAGATATAAAAACCCCCTAAACCCCCAGCGATAAAGGGGAAGCGCCAGCTTGCCTCAGGCTCATAGAGAGAGGCCGGGACGGCTCGCAGCGTCTTCATTAATTAAGAAACCGTATATTTGGACTATTTTTTAGAGATTTTTATAAAAAAAATTGATTCTTGTGTTAGTCTTATGCGCTTAATTATTCCTCCAAAATCATTCATGAATGAGAGAAAAGAGCGATGAAGATTGGTATCCCAAAAGAAGTGCATGAAGGCGAAAAGAGGGTGGCGACCACCCCGGATGTCGCAAAACTGCTTATCAAACTGGGTTTTGAAGTCGCGATCGAGGCAGGTGCCGGTTCAGCCGCCCATTTTTCGGATGCTTCATACGTGGAAGCGGGTGCAACCGTAGTCAAAAATGCCAAAGAGATCTGGTCTGAGAGCGATATTATTTTAAAAGTAAGAGGACCTGAACATAACCCGGACCTGAATAGTGATGAAGTGGATTTGCTGAAAGAAAACCAGATTTTTATAGCGTTCCTCTGGCCAGGGCAGAATCCGGATTTACTCAAAAAATTAGCGGAGAAAAAAGTCACTGCCATGGCCATGGACATGGTGCCGCGAATATCACGCGCCCAGAAAATGGACGCGCTCAGTTCGATGGCGAATATTGCCGGGTATCGCGCAGTTGTAGAAGCCGCTCAGAATTTTGGCCGATTCTTCACCGGGCAGATCACCGCGGCAGGTAAAGTTCCCCCTGCTAAAGTCATGGTGATCGGTGCGGGTGTCGCGGGTTTGGCTGCAATTGGTGCTGCAAAAGGTATGGGTGCCATTGTAAGGGCTTTCGATACACGCCCTGAAGTTAAAGAGCAGATCGAAAGTATGGACGCTGAATTTCTCGAACTCGACTTTGAAGAAGAGGGTTCAGGAACCGGTGGTTACGCCAAGGTAATGAGTGAAGAATTCATCGCAGCGGAAATGGCTCTTTTCGCAGAGCAGGCCAAGGAAGTGGACATCATCATCACTACCGCGTTGATTCCTGGCAAACCTGCACCGGAATTAATTTTAGAAGAACATGTTGTCGCTTTGAAAGATGGCAGTGTTGTCGTTGATCTTGCCGCTGAGCAGGGTGGTAACTGTAAGTTGACTGAAGCCGGAAAAGTGGTCAAGAAACATGGTGTCACCATCATCGGATACACGGACCTGCCCAGTCGCATGGCGGCACAGGCCAGCCAGTTATATGGAACGAATCTGCGCCACCTGTTAACGGACATGTGTAAGGAAAAAGACGGTAATGCCACTGTCGATTTTGAAGACGAAGTGGTTCGTGGTGCAACAGTGACCAGGGATGGAGAAATCACCTATCCTCCACCAGCTCCGAAACTTTCGGCCGCGCCGGCCAAACCTGAAGAAAAAAAGGTAGAAGTGAAGAAGCCGGAAGAGGAAGAAAAACCCTCGGCTATGGGACCATTGGTCACTTTTATTGGGGGAGCATTAATTCTGCTTGGGTTGGGAGCTGTTGCTCCAGCATCATTCATGGCACACTTTACGGTTTTTGTATTGGCGTGTTTTGTCGGTTACATGGTTATTTGGAATGTTACCGCGGCTTTGCATACGCCGCTGATGAGTGTGACCAACGCCATCAGCAGTATCATCATCATTGGTGCTTTATTGCAAATCAGTTCCGGGGAATCGATGATCTCCTGGGTTGCTGGATTCGCAGTGCTGATTACTGCCATTAATATAACCGGCGGGTTTGCGGTAACAAGACGCATGCTCGAAATGTTTCGTAAATAGGAGGCGAAAAGATGAGTGAAGGAATCGTAACCGCCTCTTATGTAGGGGCAACAATTTTATTTATTCTGGCATTAGGTGGTTTGAGTAATCAGGAAACCGCGAGACGGGGCAACCTGTTTGGAATGATCGGTATGACTGTGGCGTTGATTGCCACCATGAGTGCCGTGACAGCAAACTGGGGAATACTGATTATTGGCCT
>WAHY01000019.1:1988-9030 GCA_009873635.1 Nitrospinota bacterium | reverse complement strand
AGCATCGGACTGATTTTGGCCAAGCGGGTGCAGATGACCGAGATGCCCGAACTGGTCGCCATATTGCACAGCCTTGTCGGACTGGCGGCGGTCCTGGTTGGATTCGCCAACTTCATGGATCCTGGGCGGTTGCAGCATTACAGTGGTATTGAATTAACCATTCATGATGTGGAAACTTATCTGGGGATCCTTATTGGTGCGGTAACCCTGTCAGGCTCTATCATCGCATTTGGAAAACTGAGCGGTAAAATAGGCGGTAACCCAGTATTGTTACCGGCGAGACATTGGCTAAATCTAGGTTTGCTGCTGTCTTCCATTTACCTTTGTGTGATGTTTGTTGACCAATCTGCAGCAGGAGGAGGACTCTCTCCTTTGATGATCATGACAGGAATCGCATTGCTGTTCGGAATCCACATGGTCATGGCTATCGGTGGTGCTGATATGCCGGTTGTTGTTTCCATGCTCAACAGTTATTCCGGCTGGGCGGCGTCTGCAACCGGGTTCATGCTTAACAATGACCTGTTGATTGTAACGGGTGCGCTGGTAGGTAGTAGTGGTGCAATCCTCAGTTACATCATGTGTCGTGCTATGAACCGGAAGTTTTTGAATGTTATCGCCGGTGGATTTGGTACAACAACCGGAGGCGGAAGCTCTGCAGCTGTTGAAGATCAGGGTGAAGTGGTTGCACTGCAAGCCCCTGAGGTTGCAGCCTTGTTGGCAGAGTCTAAAGAGATCATGATCATTCCGGGATATGGAATGGCGGTGGCTCAGGCACAGCATATCGTCTATGAAATCACCAAGGCTCTCAGGTCCAAAAAAATAAATGTACGCTTTGGCATCCACCCTGTTGCGGGGCGAATGCCTGGGCATATGAACGTATTGCTTGCCGAAGCGAAAGTGCCTTACGATATCGTTTTTGAAATGGATGAGATCAATGATGACTTTCCGGATATTGATGTTTCAATCATCATTGGTGCCAATGACATTGTAAATCCTTCTGCGCAAACCGATCCGGAAAGTCCCATTGCCGGTATGCCGGTGATGGAATGCTGGAAAGGTAAAACCACAATTGTGCTGAAACGCGGCATGGCTACTGGATATGCGGGTGTGCAGAATCCTTTGTTCTTTAAAGAGAACACACGCATGTTGTTTGGTGATGCGAGAACGAGCCTGGATGAGGTCTTCAAAAACCTTTAAGGCTCAACGGGGAATCGTGAATGCAATGTTTCCCTGTGAAGATGGCACGAGAATGAGATCGCGGGCATAGTCAAAAGAGATGCCTGCTGGAGTCAATATGTTTTCCCGGACAGTTTCTGTCCGGGAAAATTTTTTTATCCTGTAGATTTTTCCAGCCGACTCATCTGAGATCAATAAATCACCCTCCCGGTCCCAGTCTATTCCATAAAGTTTTTTAAAAGTTTGCGGGATGACGGACAAGATTTTACCATTCATTCCAACTCCTAATACTTTTCCACTTGCCCGGGTTACTACAATCAATCTCTTGCGTAAGGGATCGTAAACCATTCCACTGGGATTACCCAGACGGTTGTCCCTGGCATGAATGGAAATGCTGTGGTCGTTGTCCGTTTCTATTTTATAAATAGCATTGCCGAGGACATCTGAGACATAAAGGTTGCCTTCGTCATCGAATGCCAGTCCTCTTAACCGTTTTACACCGATTCCGGTTAAGTCAATATGACCTAAAGGCATGCCGTTATTTTTGTCGAACCAGCGTAAAGAATCAATATCCGTGACATAAAGCTTGTTGTCTTTGAGCGCCAAACCGTCTGGAGCGTGCAGGGTGACCTGAGGGCTACCTCCCCGGATTACAAGTAAAGTCTTTCCTGATGCGTCAAATTTTTTGATGATTCCGTTATTGTCGCGGCTCTCCGGGTTGCCGTTGATGTTGGAGATGAAATAGTTTCCTAGTGCCGGGTCAACAATAAAACTGGCAGGGGATCTTAAATCCCCAATACGAAATGCCTCAGCAGGCAGGATTAAAAAGAAGAAGATGAACAAATTTGATAGAATAAACCTCATAATATCCACTTTAGCATAAATGAATTTGTATCAACTTTAACAAGGTCAGCATGCCCAAATCGCATGGGAAAAATGAAATTTTTATGGGCATGGTACTGATGGGTGCTACAGGCCTTGCTATGGGCTGGGTTATTCATAGTCCACTCCTGATGGTCATCGCCGGAGTTTTGGGTCTGGTGGTTGGCGGGTTCATCGGGTGGATTGGTGGGCGACGTTATATGCTCATTATTTGCCTGGGAGTATTAACCGGAGCCTTCTTTGGATATCGAACAGGAGATCAGGATATTCTCATCATTGCAGCAGGAAGCGGAGGCGCCATTTCCGGTTTTGTAGCAGCACAGATAGAACAATTCTTCACCTCCAGGGGTGATGCAGACTAGCTATTATTTTAAATAGTGGTTGGATAATGAGCAAGTGTAGAGGAATCAAGTATTCTCTAAGACAATTTTCCCAATATGCTTATTGGATGCAAATAGGGCATGAGCCTCATTTGCCTGGCTGAAACAGAATTTCTCTTCGTGTATTAGTGGCTTGATTAATCCTTCATCTACCCATTTGGCGACTTTTTCTAACAATACACCATGATGAGTTCGGCCCTTTCCTGTCAGCATGGGTAAAAGCATAAATACTAAATGTAAACTTAACCCCTTCATATGCATCGGTGAAAGATCATGTTTGTTGGTTCCTATAATACTGATAACTTGACCGCTGATCTTAACGGCACTCAAAGATTTATCCAGATTTTCTCCGCCAATGGTATCAAACACGACATCAAACCCCTCATCTGCAGTGAGTCGTTGTTTATAGTCTTTCACGGTTTCATCGTGATAGAAAATAATTTCATCTGCACCCAAACCTGTCGCAATCCTGGCTTTATCTTGAGAAGATACTGTGGTTGCGACCTTTGCTCCATGTCGCTTGGCAAGTTGTATTGCTATATGACCCACCCCTCCTGTCCCGGCATGCACAAGTATATGATCCCCTTTTTTTATACAAGCTCTGTCAAACAAGCCTTCCCATGCGGTGATCGTTACAAGTGGTAATGCCGCCGACTCAGCGAAGCTTAATGATTTGGGTTTCAAGGCAATCAAGTCACTATCTACCACCATGAAGTCGGCTAATGCCCCTTCAATATTTCCGGCTTTCCCCTGCAGTCCACCCGCACAACCATAAATCTCATCGCCAGTTTTAAAGGCGGTAACACCATCTCCAACTTCAGAGATAACTCCCGCAACATCCATATGAAGGGTTCCGGGTAATGCGGGATTAATTCCTAAATCACTTTTTAACAGTTTATGGTCAACAGGGTTAAGACTTGTGGCTTTTACCTCAACCACTACATGCCCCTGCTTTGCTTTTGGTTTTTCAACTTCATTTTCAACAAATTTTGCGGCTTCGCCATATTCATGGACTCTGTAAGCTTTCATTGCCTTGATCTCCATGCTAAACAAATATTCCGCTAGCATAATACAGGCAATGTTTTAATTAACAAGCATACAAAACAAAATTTAAAGCAAAGGAAAAAATTGGAACAGCTAATCTTTGGAAATGGCTTGAGAGGTTATTGGTGCAAAAGAAGCTTCCCAAGCCAGTCAACACTTTTTAGCACACATAAATATCACATAAGAGGGAAGGTTATTGATGATTTGCTGATGTTGTTGACAAATCACTTGCTGGCGTTGCTGGAGGGGTCGCCCACATCATGTTGACACGGCCAAAATCGAACATGACATTTTGATCCCACAGCTTGTCTTGATCTTTAATGATATTATTGTATTTCCATACCTCTTTTCCTCGATGCTCCCACCTGGTATTCGGTTCCCCGAGAGTTTCCAGCACTTTTTCTTTTGTTCGATTCATGAAAGTGGATTCGAACTCTATGACTGTATAGATATGTTTTTTTATCTGGTTTTTTTCTACTTCCTCTTCGGCCCATAAAGATACGGGTAAGAGGAACAAGGAACATAAAAGAAGAGATACTAACTTTAATGGATGCACTGAAAACTCCTCAATATAAATGGGCAACGAATTCTCCATAGCCATTATAGGGGAGAGTGGGGCGGATGTCTCCGCTACCGATCATTTTTTCTCGTGTCTGTGGCCAACGTGGGTGGGGGATCCGGGGATCAACATTGGCTGTGAAGTCATACTCCAAACCTTGCAAGGTGTTCCAGAAAGTTGAAGGACGGTAATCAACCAAATCAATCTTAACAATAGATTTGATATTTTTGAACCCGTATTTCCAGGGCACAACCAGACGAATCGGGGCGCCGTGCTGTTTTGGAAGCGGATGTCCGTAAATGCCGGTGGCTAGAAATGCCAGTTCATTCATTGCTTCCTGAATGGTCAATCCTTCGACATAGGGCCATGGTTCCCAGAACGCAAGTTGACCCTGGGCAGTGAACGGCTGATAGAAAGTTTCAAACCTCACATGCGTGGCCTCAGATTTAGGCTCAACCTTTTTCAGGAGCTCACGAAGCATGAACCCTGTCCAGGGCACTGCCATGGCCCAGGCCTCCACGCAACGTAACCTCAGAACACGTTCCTCAATGGGCATGGTTTTCAGCAGGGTTTTCAGATCAAACGACTGGGGCTTGTTGACCAACCCGCCCACCTGGATTGACCATAAGTTTGTGTTCAGTTTTTGCGCATAATGCACCGGGTCAATTTTACCGGTTCCAAATTCATAAAAATTATTGTAGGTGGATGCGACTTTCTCATCCGTTAAGGGCCGATCCAGTTTGTAAAGCGGGTTCCTCCTAGCCGGATAGACAGACTTTTCAAGTTCAGTCCATTTAACTTCAGGAAGAACATTTGGGGGAGAAGAAGGCCCACAACCATATAATACCCCTGCAGTTGCTGCTGTAGTCAGAACGGAACCTTTTATAAAGTCCCGCCTGCGCATATAGACAGACTCGGGTGTGACAAGATTATCTGAAATTTCCCATTCTCTTTTAATCCTAATCATGGGTTTTTGTGATCCATTCATCAATCCCTGACAGGTATGCGGGCAAGCCCTGCTCGATATTTAAGGCTATGATTTCAGGCACCTCGTAACTATGTTTTAATTTGACCCATGTTTCAAGAGCTTCATAACGGTCTTTACGGGTTTTAACGATTAACAGAAATTCTTCGTCAACATGGATCTTATCTTCCCAATAATAGGTTGACTGAACTTTTGGGATGGAACTTACACAAAACGCAAGCTTTTCTTCTACCAGTCCCCTGCTTATTTTATCCGCTTCTTCTTTTGACCCGGTTGTGATGAAAATTACATAGTGCATGGTAGGCTCCGTCAAAATACAAATTTTAATAGATAAAATCCTAAAACAAGCAGAATGAAAAAAACGATACTGAAAATATTAAAATATTTTTCTATTAATTCTTTGATGGGTGGTCCGAATTTGTAAATTATAAATCCAACCAGAAAGAATCTAGCTGAACGACTGATCGCAGAAGCCAGGACAAATGTTGGAAAATTTATTTTAAACGTTCCAGCTGCAAGGGTGAAGATTTTATAGGGCAACGGTGTGAAGCCAGCTGCGGCAACTGCCCAGGCCTGGTGCTCGTCATACAGAGCTCCTATTTGTTCAAACTTGGCTTGCAAGTGATAAAACTCAACGATCCTGTTGCCGAACAAGTCCATAAACTTATAGCCTATGAAATAACCAAACATTCCGCCAAGAACAGAAGCCAGAGAACAAATGAAGGCAAACCTGACCCACAAAGCAGGCAGGGCGACAGTCATGGCGATCAATAAAACATCGGGCGGGACTGGGAAAAAAGATGATTCGATGAATGAAATAAAAAACAATGCGGGAAGCGCATAGGGAGTTGCGGCCCAATGAAGGACCCAATCATACATGGATCGAAATATTTTCATGAATATTGTTTTAACTTAAGTGATATGAAAATTATAAAAGGTTGAAAGGATCAACGTCGATTGAAAGCCTGATTTTTCCACGGGATGCGGACTTCAGCTCGTTAAGCTCCTGACAGTCTACCAGAATTCTTTGCAGTGTCTGCATGTTCTGGCCGCGTAATATAACATGCCAGCGGAATTTGTTCTGAATTCTATAAAGAGCCGCTTTGGAAGGACCCAGTATTTCTGCATGCCTGGTAACTTTTCGAGTCAGGGCCTGGCCTAGTTTGGCAGCAGTATTTTGCCCAAGTGTTTCATCTTCACTGACAATTTCTATGGCTACCAGTCGTGTGAATGGTGGATAGTTGAGTTGCTGCCGCAATTTTAACTCTTTCTCATGAAATGCATTCACATCGTGTTCCCGGACAAACCCGAACATATAGTGGTCAGGATTATTAGTTTGAACGATCACCTTTCCGGGAACTTCTCCTCTTCCCGCTCTTCCGGCAACTTGGGTGAGTAACTGGAATGACCTTTCGCATGATCTGAAATCGGGTATGTTCAAGGATAAATCAGCATGTACAACTCCTACAAGAGTGACGTTGGGAAAGTCGTGTCCTTTAGTTATCATTTGCGTGCCAATGAGTATGTCGATTTTCCCAGCATTCATTTTCTTGTGCATAATTGAAAATGAATCGCGACTTCTTGTCGTGTCACGGTCAAGCCGCGTTACCCTGGACTCCGGAAACAGCCTGCGGATTTCCTCTTCCAGCTTTTGGGTGCCAAAACCACTGAAACGAATCACTTCTCCCTGGCAGTCAATGCAACGATTGGGCATCTTAGTCTTGAAGTTGCAATAATGGCAGAGCAGGAGTTCATCCTTGCCATGAAAGGTGAGGGTGACACTGCAATGGGCGCATTCCAATGCGTAACCGCATTCAGGGCAAAAAACGAACCGGGCTGTACCTCTGCGATTGAGAAAAAGAAATATCTGTTCCTTACGGGAAAGCCTGTCATGGATTGCGTTTCGCAAGGTTCCGGAAAGCATGGAGAAATTTTTGAATTCTTTTCGTTCTTTTTTCATGTCCACCAGGCTTACCAGAGGCAGCATTCGTTCACCAACACGGTTTGCAAGCGACA
>WAHY01000019.1:0-1888 GCA_009873635.1 Nitrospinota bacterium | reverse complement strand
TCATGGATTGCGTTTCGCAAGGTTCCGGAAAGCATGGAGAAATTTTTGAATTCTTTTCGTTCTTTTTTCATGTCCACCAGGCTTACCAGAGGCAGCATTCGTTCACCAACACGGTTTGCAAGCGACAGGTATTGGTATTTTCCTATCCGTGTGTTCTGTATAGACTCCAGGGAAGGGGTTGCAGAGCCCATGATTACAACAGCATTTAGTGAGCGAGCTCTCATGACGGCTGTATCGCGCGCGTGATAGCGGGGAATGGAGTCCTGTTTGTATGATCCATCATGCTCCTCATCGATTACGATGATTCCCAGGTTTTTAAAAGGCGCAAATACCGCTGAGCGAGCTCCAACTGCAATCGACACTTTCCCATCGCGGATCTTTTTCCACTCCAGATAGCGTTCAGTTTGTGATAACCCGCTATGCAAAATAGCAACACGGTCGCCAAACCTTTGGTGAAATCGTTCTACTGTTTGTGGAGTGAGGGAGATTTCGGGAACCATCATGATCGCCGATTTTCCAAACTCAAGAGCGCGCTGAATGCATCGGATGTATATTTCTGTTTTGCCACTTCCTGTTACGCCATGAATCAAAAAAGATTCGAACTTTCCGGTTTCAACAGCCTGGTTAAGTTTCGTGAACAGCTCTTTTTGCTCGGGTGTAAACGTTAGCGATTTTCCGAGGGGCTGGTTCATCGCATCTTCTGGAACAAATACGCTCCGCTCTTTTTTTTCGATGAATAATTCAATCAGTTTTTTTTCTTTAAGGCTGCGAAGTGCGGCACCGCTTTTTGGGATTTGGCTTTTAAGTTCAGGAACACTGATTTGCTCTTTCCTGATCAACTCAAAAACTGACTTTTGTTTTGGACTTCGTTTAAGCAATTGTTCGATATCTTCTTCGCAAGGTAATGGATTATTGATGCGGGCTGTTTTTACATACTGGTAACTGACCTTGCTCTTTTGAGTCTGGAGGGAAGCCGCCAGATATCCATCCTGTTTCAAGCGGGCGAGGGTGTAAGCACTGAAGTTGTTCCCCAGTGCTTTTTGGCACTGTTTTAAAGTAGTAGACCCCTGCTGGCGAATGTAGGTAAGAGTTTTTAATGCAGACTTTGAAAGAGAACCAGTCGGTTCTTTATCTGTAACAGAAATGACTTCCCGGCTTTCGTCATCAATCCCAGCTGGCAGGGCACAACGAATTGCTTCACCCCATGAGGATTGGTAATATCCTGCTATCCATTTAGTTAAGTTAAGTATCTCAGAACTTACTATGGGTTCAGTATCAGGAATGTCGGAAATATTTTTAAGTTCTATATTCTTGTCCCATTTGTCTAAAATGTTCACAACGTATCCGGTGAGACGCCTTCTTCCAAAAGGCGCAAGCACCCGCATTCCAATTGATACCTTCCCCTGGAATTGTGGCGGAATAATATAGGTAAAAGCTTCTTTGATAGGAAGGTTGAACACCACTTCTGCGAACTGCTTCTCGTTGGCAGAGGGATTCGATTCAATCGTTTCAATTTCACTCTGGATGTGTGTATTCACAAGGCAGGACTTTCAAAAATTTAACAATTGTACCACCCCTGAAGAAACTAGGAAACTGGCAATAGCCCCTTGATCCGAGTTATCCATTGAGGACAGTATAAAGTAATGCTATGTTCCAGCGAAAGTTTTCCACAAAGGAAGAAAATATTGACTAGCTTGTAAATTTACTCTAATCTCAAATTTTTCAAAATAATGGAGTGGTTAGGGCTTTAGGGATAATTCCGTGGGCAGATTAATGGCTTTTATTTAGAGGTGAAGTTATGAAAGTTGGAGACAAGATCAAGTTTGATTTTGCAGGCAAGAAAAAAGAAGGTGTAGTGAACAAAGTGTTCCCAAAAACAGTTTATTTA
>WAHY01000018.1:17468-38243 GCA_009873635.1 Nitrospinota bacterium | reverse complement strand
AAGTTCAGGAACAGGTTGATCGGTGGTGCAATCTTCGCACTTGGACTTTTGTCTGTTAATATCTGGCGGGGGCCTTTTGATACAAGTGCACGCGATGAATCCCTGAAGAAAATGGTGCATAGCAGTTTGACCCGTTTCCATCTGGCGTGCCAACACCTCTGGGAAGATCAGGGCCCCCGGGAAAATTGCAGTAAAGAAACCGTCCCCGCATTATTGCGGGAAAGCTTCGATCTTCCCGGAATATATATAAGCGGCGATGGCATCATGAAAGAATGGCAAGCGACCGCCCGACATGATCTCCTCATGGATCAAATTTTCATCGTCGACGCATCAGGAAACATCGATAAACTGGACTGAGCGTCTCCCTTCCCCTGCAGCGCATATCTTCTTTATCCCCCTTTGGGATAACCGCCTGCTGTATAAAATATATTTGGCACAAAGTTTGCTCTTTAAACAGCAATTGTATAAACTTTTTTCTAACCTAAACAATGATTTTTCATGATCTATCAGGCTGCGCCAAATGAAATTTTTCATGAGTGCCATAGATCCATTGAAAAATGCCAAAGAAACAGCCCTGGTCAATGAAATCAATAATCGCTTAAACCAGTCTTTCGAACTGGAAGAAAATAATATTTTTGAAAATATATCTTCTGAAAACAATGTGGCACCCTCAACAGCAAACAGAGTCATCAGCCCCCAGAAAAAGATCAAAACAGGCAAGGGAATCAGTATGGTGCAAGAAAAAACAGAAGAATTTATTGAGCGTGGTGATAATAAGATGATTTCTTATTACATAGGAAGTATTGAAAAAATCATAAAAACCTACGATCTGGATATTAATGAATCCACCACCCGGCAAAGCCTGTCAGAGTTAATGAGAGAGCTTCGAATTAATAATCACCACGCCTGCGCCACTATCTTCAAGAACAAATTCAGTTTGTAAAGGGCACGAGTATCTTATCTTTAGGATGGAGACTGGAAAATCTTATTTGATCAATTCCTGATCAAAATAATTAATAGACATTCCCGCATCAAGAATCAGGCCCTGGGCATTGATGCCACTGGCCCGTTCGCTTAATAGAAACACTGCGGCATTGGCCGCCTCTTGAGTAGTCAGGGCCTTTTTTCTCAAAGTTGCTTTTTCAGCATGCAGGTAGGAATCTATATAACCGGGGATGCCGGCTGAAGCAGATGTCTTAAGCAGGCCGGGGTTGATAGAGTTGAAACGGACCTTGGAAAATGCACTGAAGGATTTCGCCAGAAAACAAAGTGTGGAATCGAGCGCTGCTTTTGCTGGAGCCATGTATCCATAATTTTCTGCCGCCATCCGCGTAGTAGAAATTGAAACCGCAACAACCGAAGCTTGTTGATCGAGCAAATCCTTAAACACGTTGGCAAGATTTATAAGTGAAAAACAACTGATATCGATGGACTGGAGAAAGTCTTTCTTTGGTGTTTCATGAAACGGCTTAAAACCTTCAGAATAATTTGCAAAAGCAATTGAATGAACGAGACCATGTAAAACATCGGTGTGTCCTGCGACCTGTTTTTTCAGACGCTCAACTTCATCATCTTTTTCCACATCGCAAATGTATACCGTTTTATCTGCCAAAAGTTTTTCCAGTGATTTTTTTCGATCTTCAGAGCGAACACTGTAGATAACATTAGCGCCTTCTTCTTCCAGTGTTTTCGCTATATGCCAGGCAACGCTCTTCTTATTTGCCACACCAGCAACGAGAATGTTTTTATTCTCAAGACCTAGAAAGCCCATTTGCCCCGACTTGCCTCTTCAATCATAAATCCGTTTATTAATTCAATATCGAAATATTTATTTTGTTTCCTCAACCAGCATGGCGGTAAATTCCAGGCTTACAGCCGTCTTGCTATTGACGCTGGCTTTGCCCGTCATATAAGCGGCATTACTGACCAGGTCTTTGAGGGTAACTTCAACCTGCAAAGTATCTCCGGGATGGACAGCATGCTTTAGCTTTATATTGTTAACCCGGGTTAGAACTGGAATCCTGCCTTCATTGGAAATACGCTTTCCCATCATAATAGCACCCGCCTGAAAAATGGCTTCAAATATCAAAACCCCCGGCATGATGGGTTGTCCGGGATAGTGCCCTTCAAAAAAGGGTTCTTTAGGATCGATCTTCTTTTCTGTTTTGATACTATTATCCGTTTCTTCAAGCACACGGTCGACAAACAAAAAAGGAGGGCGATGGGGAATGTATTCAAGAAAGTCCATTTATAATCCCCCGGTTACCTCAAGGACAGAACCCGTAATATAAGCCGCCTCTTTCGCGGCCAGAAACAAAACGGGGTGGGTGACATCTTCCGGGGTTCCAAAACGTTTGAGAGGAATCTGGTCTTTATAAGCTTTCTTTTGTTCTTCCGGCAGATCACCAATAAAATCAGTATCGATGAATCCCGGTGACACGCAATTAACGGTTATCTTTCGGCTCGCTACTTCTTTTGAAAGGGATCGTGTGAAAGCCACCTGTCCGGCTTTAGATGCCGCATAATTTGACTGCCCTGCGAACCCGAATTTCCCAATAGGCGAAGTCAAAATGATGATCCTCCCATACCTCTGCCGCATCATGGACTGAACCGCAAGCTTGCTTAAGTTAAATGTTCCGGTCAGATTCGTTTCGATAACCCGGTTCCAGTCTTCTGCCTTCATCATGCCAACAATGGAATCAGAACGAATGCCCGAGCTTACCACTAAAATCTGAAAGGTCCCATGCCTGTCTTCGATGTCTTTATAAAACTTTTCAACAGCATCGTAGTCGGTGACGTCAAACTTAATAATATCCAGACATTCAGCATGACCGGCATTGGCCTGCTTGAAGTTTTCCGCCTCCTCATCGTTCCCACGATAGGTTGCGATCACTTTCGCTCCCGACTTGAGGAATGCCTCAGAGATGGCCCGGCCTATTCCACGTGTGCCGCCAGTAACTAGAGCCGTTTGCCCTTTGTAGTCAAAAATCATTCTACTATGTTATAGGTAAATTTCGTTTCAGGAAAGAAGAAAGGTATTCAAGCCGAAGCAGTGACCAGGCTCGGACTCAACTGGCGGAGGAATTTGTCGGTTTCGTTAGCGACTATCACCCCATAATTAGCAGCTCCCAGCCAGCCGGACATGATAATCCCTACCGACCCAGCATGAAACAACCCTTTGATTTGATTCGGCAGGTCTCGGCTGATTTTAAGTCCTTCAAACTTGGTTCCAAACGATGTGCCCGAAGGATGCAGGGTATAACGCTTGAAAGTTTTCGGAGTTGAGGCTTCTACATGGTCTACCTTCTTGCGAATACCCGGAACATATTTTTCCAATGCGTCCAGAGTGGTTTGTTCCAGATCATGTTTATCTTTTTTATATTGTGATTCGCTCAGGTTGGCCCAGTCTTCATATCGTGCGTTGGTCGAAGAAACAATAGAATATCTATTTGTACCGGGACGAATATCCGGATAATAAAATGAAAACGTACGGCTGGTAATATCTTTGCTTAATATTTTATCTGTACAATACTCATCCGCCTCAGAAGAGAATAGCAAGTCTCCCACATTCGGCACAACTTCGCCCTTTTTAATGCCCATATAAACCTGGCAACTTGAATTATTGAGCCTGATCTTTTTGACTTCCTTAATGAATTCCGGGTCAAAATGCTCCTCACCTGTCAGTTTCTCTATAGTGGTTAAAATGTTGGAATTAGAGAGCACCGACTTGCAGTGAATGTCTTGACCGTTAATGCGAACACCTTGCACAGCTTTATCATCCACATAAATTTTTTCGACCATACAGTGCGTACGAATGTCTACCCCGTTACGCAACAGTTCCTGCTTCATTTCTTTAATCAAGTGATCCGTTCCACCCTGATAAGTAAAGACACCCTTATCCATGAAGTTTGAGAAAACGATGCCATAAGTTATCGCAGGATCATCAAGCGTAGAACCATTTGCATAAGTGATCGGTTCCATCAAAAAACGCCATACATCGGTACGACCCGGAAAATATTTTTCAAAAAGTTCACGGGTAGTCATGACCACTTCGTCATAGAAGTTCATATCACGAACAGTGGTAAAAAACTCGTCGATCACTTCTCTTAAAATACCGAATCGCTCACGCAGTATGTGGGTGAAATCAACTTTATCGAAGGAAGTATTGATGGAAAACTGCGGGTTGTCGAAACGTACATTTTTCAACTGGATAACCCGATTCGAAATATCTTTAGACCAGTATTTCCTCAGGGTTTTAATCATGCCGCAGGGGAACCCGTGCAGGGAAATATCCATAACATGGCCACCCTTGCGTTTGAACCAGGTTGCCATGCCGCCCATATTGTAATGGTGCTCAGCCAGAAGAACTTTGTGGCCCAGCTTGGCCAGAAGGTTAGCCGAAGTCATTCCCGCCAGCCCGCTTCCGATCACGACCGTATCATAAGCTGACAGGACGCCTTTTAACCAGTCTTTTGGTTGTTTTTTCATGGTAGTTTTCTGAAGCGCCCGCTTATTTTAAAAGATGGAGATTGGCCATGGATATACCGCTTAACGTAGCCCCAATAATACCTAAAAACCCCTGGTCTGTCCCGCATATAAACAGGTTTTTGACAGGGGTTTTTCCATTTTTAATTTTTTCAGGCGATCCGTAGACAGCTCCGTTAATATGCCCCGTATACTTCTTTATCGTCTTAGGCGTAAACGAGTCTAAAAATACCACATTATCTCTGAAATCGGGGAAAAATGTGAATAACTGCTCTAAAGCCAAGGCTCTCCATTCCTTCTTTGCGGCAATATAATCTTTTCTCACCAAACCGTCCCATTTACTGAAACTGGCAAGATTGGTCAACCGTATCAGTCCTTCTTCCAGCGGTTTAGGATATTTAAAATTATTACTGCAACACAAGACACCGCTTGAAATGTCTATCAGGTCCTCCGGCACCTTGTAATCAAACCTCGGTTTAGTAGAAAAAAAGACGATGCTCCTGTCATATCCCAGGTCTCGCGGTTCTTTATCCACCACAAAAAGCGATTCCATGAATGAAACCTGCCCGGTTTCGCTTTTTTCTGCCTCGTCAACTGCGGGATTGCACCTTTTCAAGGTTTCCACATAACCCATGGAAGAAAGCACCGTTTCGGATTCCAACTCCTCTTCGTTCTCAAGCGATACCGAACACACTTTCCCCTGGGTCGAGTTGATGGATTTAATTCCATTGCCCATTTTCAGCTCACCACCCAGCTCTTTGAATTTTTGGGCCATAAGGTTCAGGATATAAAGCATCCCACCTTCAGGCTTTGAAAACCCCTCAACAAAAATACTCTTGAACATGATGACAAACTGGTAGAAATCCATGTCTCCTTCGCGGGCGTTGCCGTAATACATGAGCGGACAAAACAGCATATCGATCAAAATTGGATCCGAGATGAAAGACTCCAAAACAGGCCGGGATAATAGCCGGTCGCCATCATCAAGATTCAGTTCGTCAAACGCCAGTATCTTCTCTACAAGCTTGTTGAATCCGTCAATCTGTTGAGGAAACTGTTCTGCCACCTCTTGTCGCAAGAACTCAAAATCGTTGGTAAAGCATAGGGATTTCTCAGGGAACCGTATCTCCGACATTTCCTGCTGGCACAGGCGGAAGTCGTCATGGCTAAATCTTAACTGTTTGAGAAGTTTGCCTAAAGGGGAGGAACGAACACCCTTGTCGGTAAAGTTGGTCATCGCGTGAAGGCCAACATCGAAGGTACGGTTTTTTCGTACATAAAAAGAGTTCAGTCCGCCAAGCTCGGTGTGCTTTTCTACAATGCACACCTTTTTATCGAACATGGCGAGGCGAATGCCAGCCGCCAAACCCGATAATCCCGCACCTATAACAATCGTGTCGTAACGCATTATTCATTCACCCGGATTGCAGGGGCAATGGACAAACCATAAAACAAGCAGGGCAAGCGACGAGCCCCTGCCCAAACAATTATATCAATCAGCGGTTTCTTGTTTGTAATCAAAAAGGTGGGGTTAAATACTATGTGGCCAGCGGCCGGTCCTTTAATAAAGGCGTGAGGTAAGATATACATCCCGCCATGGTGGCAAGATGTTCGTAATCCTTTTCCGGAACCTCAATGTTAAATCGTTTTCTGAGTTCCATAACGATATCGAGGAAATCCATCGAATCCAGGTCGATCTGGTCGCGTAATTTTGCGTTATCGTCAATAGAACTGATATCCTCATCCGGCGCAATGTCGGCAAGGATGCTTAGAATAATCTGGCGTACTTCTTCAATGGTCATTTAATGTGCTCTCCCAAGTCTCCGTTAACCCTGATTTTAATGGAAGATAGGGGCAAATTCAACCATAAATTCGCGGGCAACCCCCGCAGGGAATATAGCTAAAATGAGGTATTTGTTCTCATCCTGAAGCCCTTGAGGAATGAACTCAAACCAGCCCCCTTGGTCCTCTTATCTGAGGGGAACGAGGTTATTTGGTTTTCAACAATCTTCCCCCTAACAAGGCGGATTGAGGGGGTTTGCTGGAAACAGCACTACTGCTCACCCTTCCGAACAAAATATTTTGAAGGGATTTGCAGTTGGACCCTTTCCTAACAGGCAGAAGGATTGCGTACAATTAAAACGGAGTTGATGCCGAACATGCCGAAGGAATTGTTCATGATGTACTCGACGGAGGGAAGTTTTTCCGGTTTGTTGGCAACGAGATGATTCAAGGCGCATTCCGGATCGAGGTCGTCCAGGTTGATGGTGGGGTGGACCATGTTGTCTTCAAACGCCGGCAGGTTGCCGGACAGTTCAAGAGTGCCCGCAGCACCCATAGTATGACCGATGAAACTTTTAGTGTTGTTGATTCGCGTTTTGCTGTTATCGCCAAAAATTTCACGGATGGCTGCGGCCTCCTGAATATCTCCCATCTGCGTTGCTGTGGCATGGGCGTTGAGGATATCAATATCACCGGGCTTCAACCCTGCCCTTTTTAACGCCAGTCTCATGCACTGGGCCTGCCTGCCCGGATCGGGAAGGATGAAATCCACCGCATCAGAGTTCATGGCATAACCGACAATCTCACCGTAAATTTTTGCGCCGCGTTTTTGCGCATCGGATAACCGCTCCAGTGTGTAGACCGCTCCACCTTCTGAACAAACGATACCGTTCCTGTTTTTATCAAACGGACGGCTGGCTTTCGCGGGGTCTTCATTTTCCGCCAAAGCTCCTTCACTTTTGAAGCTGGCAAAGATACCAAAAGTGTGGATGCTTTCAGAAACGCCACCTGCCAACGCAAGATCAACCTCGCCCAGTCGCAGCATCTGCAAGCCCTGGATAACACCCATATTACCGGCGGCGCAGGCCGCGCCGATGGTGTAATGCGGTCCGGTGATTTTCATGTTCAAGGTCACTTCACCTGCCGCGTTATTCGACACGGTGCGGGGATTATGATGGTGCGACCAGAACTTGGTGTCGTAATCATACTGGCTGATGTTATAGACTTCATTTTCAGTTTCGACATTACCGTGCTCGGTAACACCGAGATAGACTCCTACCCTGGAACGGTCGATCGCTTCAAGATCAATCCCCGCGTCGGCGATGGCTTCCTGTGAACAGTAGATGGAGACCGACCCAACCCGGGTGCCACGGCGGCGTTCTTTTTTCTTTTGATATTTCAGTTCATCAAAGTCACAAACCCCGGCCAGCACTTTACCCATATAACGGGTTTCGTAATTTTGCACACCCGAAACACCATTCAGAAGATTTTGCCGGAACTCCTTCAGAGTGTTGCCATTGGGTGCGGTCAACCCGATTCCTGTTATTACTATTCGTTCGTCAGTCATTCTTCATCAATAAGGCCACCGCATAAGCCGCGATGCCTTCTTCCCGCCCGGCGAACCCGAGCTTTTCTGTTGTGGTGGCTTTAATATTTATTTGGTCCGTATTGATTCCCATTGTCGAGGCAATATTATCTTTCATTTCGGGAAGATGCGGAGCCAATTTCGGTTTTTGCGCTACGATCACCGTGTCTGCATTGGAAAGCTCATAGCCTTTTTCCCGGCACATGCGCATAACTTCTTTCAGGAGCAGCAAGCTTGAAATGCCTTTCCACTTTGGGTCCGTGTCCGGAAAGTAGGCACCGATATCTCCCGCCCCCAGCGCTCCCAAAAGAGCATCGCACAATGCGTGAACCAGCGCATCGGCATCGGAGTGGCCCTCCAATCCCAACGTATGTGGAACATCGACTCCACCGAGGATGAGCTTCCGGCCTTCTACCAAACGGTGTACATCATAACCGTTGCCAATGCGTATATCAGAAAAATTCATATATTAAATAACCACCCTAACCCTCCTTATCAGGGGGATTTGGAAAACTCATTTAAGCCGGGATAACTCTTTGTTAGCTTATTTAAGTTATGGCTCATTGGCCCCACGCCTGGTGGCCCCTTAGCAGGTGGAGCCAGATAGTAATAACTCTTTAAGCCGAGAAAACCTGTTGTTGGCACAAATGAGTTATTGCTCATTGGCCCCGTGCCTGGCGGCTAGTGGGCGACTGTTATAAGTTTAGCGGTTTCTTCACGGGCCCAGAGATCAGCATCGAGAACATCCTGCAATTCCTGTAGTGCAACCGGGCGATGATTATGCATAACCATGCGAATGATCTCTGAAATATCTTTATAGGGGATCTTTTCATCAAGGAACGCCTGCACCGCTATTTCGTTAGCGGCGTTAAGAACTGCCGGCATTGTCTGACCCATTTCCATAGCATCCATTGCCAATTGCAGGCAGGGAAACCTTTCCATGTCCGGGGCCTCAAATGTCAGGTTTGCCATTGAAGCCAAATCCAGGGAAGGCAGTTCACTTTTGAACCGGTCTGGATAAGTCATCGCATAAGCTATTGGGACTCTCATATCAGGGATGCCCAATTGCGCCATGATAGAAGTATCAACAAATTCTATCATAGAATGAATGATGCTCTGTGCGTGAACAATGACCTCCACATGGGTATCCACCCCAAACAACCATTTGGCTTCTATATATTCAAGCCCCTTGTTCATCATGGTTGAAGAGTCTATGGTTATTTTGGCCCCCATATTCCAGTTAGGGTGATTGAGCGCCTCTGTAACCGTTACATTTTCCATCTGCTTGAGAGTGAAAGTTCTAAAAGGACCTCCGGAAGCGGTCAGGATAATTTTCTTGATACGTTCAGGGTTTTCCCCGTTTAAAGCCTGGAAAATTGCACTGTGCTCACTGTCGATAGGAATGATTTTAGTATTAGTGCGTTCAGCTTCTTTCAAAACCAGTTCACCAGCTATAACAAGTGTTTCCTTGTTGGCAAGCGCCAGGTTTTTACCTGACCTCAAAGCAGCCAGGGCAGGGAGCAGTCCCGCGCTTCCCACCACTCCTGAAACAACAAGATCCGCTTCAGAAAAAGAAGCAACGCAAACAGCACCTTCAGAACCAGAAACTATTTCCACATCTAAATCAGCAACTAACTCTTTCAGAGTGTCTATTTTATTAACGTCATTCAGTGAGGCAAGTGCGGGTTTGAATTTACGAATTTGCTGGGCGAACAACTCCACATTGCTTCCGGCGGATATTGCGGAAACTTTGAAATTTTCAGGGTTGCGCTCGACAACATCCAGTGTGTTAACACCGATGGAGCCTGTTGAACCCAGCAAAGATATTTTTCTCATGAAGGTGTCCTGATAACCGGGATTAAGAACCCAGGAACAACTTGTAATAACAATAGAATGCCGGACCTGCAAACAAAAGACTGTCGATGCGATCAAGAAAACCGCCATGGCCCGGAATCAATGAGCCCGAGTCTTTCACCCGACAATTTCTTTTTATCAGAGATTCAGAAAAATCCCCAAACTGACCGATGATACCGCATAAAAAGGCTACAATCAAACAATGAGTTAGCGAAAACTCCTCAAAGAACCAATAGCTGGCTATTACTGCTGCCACAAGAGTTCCCAAAACATTGGCGATTGCTCCTTCAACAGTTTTATTAGGGCTGACTGTGGGCATGAGCTTGTTCTTGCCCAGATTCTTTCCCACATAATAGGCCGCTGCGTCACCCAACCAGATCAAAAGCAGGAGAAAGACTATCATTTGGTTCCCGCCTTCAAGTTTATGGATCAAAAGAAAGTATCCCCCCAATCCCGCAGTGTAGAAAACGCCCAGTACTGTGTACGAAATCGGGTCCAGAGCCAGCTTCACATCGTTTTCCCTTAAAAACCAGGTCGCAAACAAAACTATCGGGATGAGGAGGGCACATAACATCAAGTATTGTTCGCCAAGATAGAATCCCGTTAAGATCAGCAGACACAGCACTCCACCTTCAACAGGAAAACCGTCAACACCCATATTTGAAATCATCGAAAAAAACTCGTAACTGGCAACCAGAACAATCAAGGCGACAAAACCAAAAAACAATAGAGGGGACCCATACAGCACTATTCCCAAAACTAAAGGAATCGCTATGACTCCACTGATAACACGTTTCAAGCGCTGGCTCCTGTCAGGTTTTTATGAATGTATCCGGCAAAGAATATCACAGGTGTGGATTTAGAGGTCAAGCTTTGACAATTTGTTCTTGTGTCATTCCAAAGCGTCTATCTCTGCTTTGGAAATCAATGATAGCATTAAGGAAGTCATCATCCGAAAAGTCAGGCCATAATACATTGTTGTAGTGCAATTCTGTATAAGCACTCTGGAATAACAGAAAATTACTGATTCTTCTTTCTCCGCTGGTTCTTATAATCAGGTCCGGGTCAGGAATAGGGTAAGTGGAGAGATACGATTCAAACAGCGACAAGTCAATTTCATCCGGCATGATCTGACCCAGGCGCACTTGTTCGGCAATATTTTTAACCGCGTCTATAATCTCCTGCCTTCCCCCATAACTCAGGGCCAGGGTCAGAGTCATACCTGTATTATCACGAGTATCTTCTATAGAGTGGTGGATCAATTTTTGAATATCATTTGGCAGGTCTTCAATATGCCCAATAGTATTGAAGCGAATATTTTCATTTTTCATTCTCTTCAACTCCTTCTTCAAATAAAAATCAAGGATTTTCATGAGGGTGTTGATTTCTGTGGAAGGGCGATTCCAGTTCTCATCGGAGAATGAATAAAGAGTTAAAGCTTCAAGGTTAAGTTTGCGACCCAGGGTAACAATGCGGTCCACAACCTTGACACCGGCCCAATGACCTTCAATGCGGGGGAGGGAATGATTTTGCGCCCAGCGTCCATTGCCGTCCATAATAACGGCAACATGCCTGGGCAGACGATTTGGATCTATTTTTTCCTGTAACGCTGTATTGACCAAGGAGGAGGCTCCTGATTAAACGGCCAAACCCACTGGTAAAAAGAGAGGCACTTTTAAAAACATACTAAAAGATACTACAAAAAATTACTTTATACATCCATCACATTTTTTTCTTTGGCCTGGGATATCTTATCAATTTCGACCACAAACTTGTCTGTCATCTTCTGGATATCATCCGTTGCCTTATGGTTTTCATCTTTTGAAATTTCGTGGTTTTTTTCTAATTTTTTCAGTTTATCGTTCGCGTCTCTGCGCACGTTCCGAACCGCGACCTTGCATTCCTCAGCATATTTTTTTACCAGTTTAACCAGTTGCTGACGACGTTCATTGGTCAACGGTGGAATGGTAAGGCGAATTATTTTACCATCATTGTTAGGAGTCAGGCCAATATCTGATGATTGGATGGCTTTCTCAATATCTTTCAGAATTGATACTTCCCAGGGCTGGATTGTCAGGGTTTGATTATCTGGAGTGCCCAAAGTTGCAACCTGACTTAAGGGAGTCGGGTTTCCATAATACTCAACCTTGATATCGTCGAGCAAGGCCACCGAGGCCTGGCCCGTTCTCAACTTACCCAATTCGTGGTGCAAATGGTCTACCGAGATTCCCATTTTCTTTTCTGCGTCCCGGGTTACATCAGCAATCATTTTAAAACTCCCACAGTAGTGCCGAGTTTTTCGCCCAACAATACCCGTTTAATACTGTATTTATCGCGAAAGTTAAAAATAACCATCGGCAGTTTATTATCCATACAAAGAGATACCGAAGTCGAGTCCATAACCTTCAGGCCCTTCTTCAACACATCCAGATAAGAGAGTTCCTGATACTTCGTAGCCGAGTCATCAGTCATGGGGTCGGCAGAATAGATACCATCAACCTTGGTGGCTTTAAAAATGACTTCCGCGCTGATTTCCATAGCCCTTAGAGATGCCGCAGTATCAGTTGTGAAATAGGGATTCCCTGTCCCACCTGCAAAAATTACAACGCGTCCTTTTTCCAGATGACGAATTGCACGACGACGCACATAAGCTTCCGATACTGCCTGAATTTCTATAGCGGACTGTACGCGTGTTGGAATTCCAATACGCTCAAGAGCATGCTGCAAAGCCAGGGCATTGATCACCGTAGCAAGCATACCCATATAGTCACCGGTAGTTCGCTCGATTCCAATCGAACTCAAAGAAGCGCCTCTTAGAATATTGCCTCCTCCTATTACAATGGCAATTTCCACTCCAAGATCTCTGGCTTCACGAATCTCGTCTGCAATATTTATGAGGGCACCTTCATCCAGCCCAAACGCGCCTTCATCCTCGGCCAGGCTTTCACCGCCAAGCTTCAACAAAATCCTTTTATAAACTGGTTCATCCATTAATTTCAAATCTTGAAAATCGACCAATGTTAATGTTTTCACCCAGCAGGGCAATTTTCTGTTTGATCAGCTCACCAATAGTTATATTGGTATCTTTGATGAATGCCTGTTCCAACACACAGTTTTCTTCGTAGAATTTTTCCATCTTCCCGGTAACAATTTTGTCGATGATATTTTCCGGTTTGCCAGATTCCTTGGCCTGGTGGGCAAAAATCTCTCTCTCTTTTTCCAAAATGTCTTCGGTCACCTCTTCACGATTGGCAAAACGCGGTTTTGCAGCGGCGATATGCATGGCAATATCTTTGACCAGCTCCTGGAAGTCAGGCGTGTTAGCCACAAAGTCGGTTTCACAATTGAGTTCCAGCATAACGCCAATCTTTCCACCCTGATGTATGTAGGAACCAATAATACCTTCGCCCGTCTGTCGATCAGACTTTTTATCAGCCTTGGCCAACCCTTTCTTCCTTAGAAAAGTGATGGCTTCTTCTATATCTCCCTTGGTTTCTTTCAAGGCAGACTTACACTCCATAATACCTGCTCCCGACTGAGAGCGTAACTCCTTGACCATCGCTGCAGTTATTTCCATTCCATTTCCCTAATCAAATATTGTTTATTAAAATTTTATGTACGTAGCCACCTGCCCCCGAACCCTGTAAAGAAGGATTCACTTCTTCAGGGTTTATTTACAAACCTATGAGAACCGGTTGGATATATTCAGTGGTTCAGGCAGGCACAGAAGTTTCATTGCTCCCCTTGTCATTGGCAACCGCAACGGGTTCCTGCGAATCACTGGGTGTGGGGCTTTTCTTTTCTTCTTTATCCTGGCTGGCTTTTCTCATTTCCTGACCTTCCAGACATACATCCGCTATCCTATGCGTGAACAATTTAATAGAACGCATCGCGTCATCGTTCGCAGGGATAGGAAAGTCAACGCCATCAGGGTCAGAGTTGGTGTCAATCATGGCTATGATTTTAATGCCAAGCTTTTTACCTTCTGCCTGAGCGATTTTTTCTTTACGCGTATCGACTATAAAAAGAGCATCTGGCAAATCCTTCATATTCTTGATGCCTCTGAAGAATTTGTTCAGTTTTTCAATTTCTCTTCTCAGTCTTAAAGCTTCTTTTTTATGTAAGAGGTCAAACTGGTTTTCTTCTTCCATTTTTTCCAGTTCATGCAACCGTGCAATGCTCTTACGAATGGTGGTAAAGTTTGTCAGTGTTCCTCCCAGCCATCTTTGATTTATGTAGTACATTCCACAACGTGTCGCCTCTTCGGCAATCAGTTCCTGTGCCTGCTTTTTAGTCGCAACAAAAAGGATTTTCTTGCCGGCACGGGCCAGTTCCCGCGCATATTTTTCAGCTTCCTGAAAACGGACCAGTGTTTTTTGCAAATCAATAATATAAATTCCGCTTCGTGCCCCGTAAATATAGGGTTTCATTTTGGGGTTCCAGCGATTCGTCTGGTGTCCAAAATGTACCCCGGACTCCAGCAATTGCTTCATTGTAATTCCAGACATTTTAACTCCTTTAAATTAAATGGGTTGTACCTCCGCCTCCATCTTCTCGCACCAAGAACCCGCAGGCCACCCTTGGCTTGATCAGGAAACGTGAGAGATTTTTGGGGGAAACACCCCGAATGGTAACTAAATTGTGGCTCAGACTAACATATTCAATGGTCTGTGACAATACGAAACCAGAACTATAAGGCCTTACAAATCTGATTTCTGGCAAGATTCAGGCTGGTGGGCAAAAACATGGGTGAAGCCTGTTATTTTCCGGGTTTGGAAGCTCAAATTTTGAGTCAAAATAAGAGCGTTTGTATTTTGCCTCAACGTCCCAGGCAAATGCCTATTGCTTCGGCAGTATGGATCAGTTGAGAATCATCGGGTATCTGACGGGCAATTCCAGCCAAAGATTTTAGAGGGACCAAAACTATATTCCGGGCATTCAAAGCCACCATTGTGCCAAATTTTCCTTCGGCGGCGGCTTTCACCGCCTGGGTTCCAAGCTGGGTGCCAAGAACACGGTCAAAAGCTAAAGGAGAGCCTCCTCTTTGAGTATGACCTAAAACTGTGCAACGTACTTCCAGGTTTATACGATCGCTCAATTGCCTGGCTATGTGGTCTCCCACACCTCCGAGCTGAGCAACCGCCTGCAAACGTGTGGATGCCGCTTCACTGTATATAGCTTCTTTGCCAATCTCTTTGGAACCTTCTGCCACCACAATCAGACTGAATGGACTCCCTCCCTCTTTCCGCAACCGAATTTTTTCGACAACTTTTTCGAGGTCATAAGGAATTTCCGGAATTAGAATGACATGAGCTCCTCCGGAAATACCTGCTTCCATCGCAATCCACCCGGCTCCACGACCCATGACTTCCAAAATCATGACCCGATGATGGCTTTCGCCCGTTGTTTGCAACCTGTCCAAAGCATCGCAGGCAACCTGCACAGCAGTCTGGAAACCGAATGTGTAGTCGGTACCCATCAGGTCATTGTCGATTGTCTTGGGGATGCCAATGACCGGTAAGCCTTTTTCAAAAAACTTGTGCCCTATTTGCAGTGTTCCATCGCCGCCCACGACAAACAAACAATCCAGTTCAAGTTGTTTAAAGTTTTCTATAGTTTTTTGGGAGTGATCTTCAATTGTCAATTGGCCGTCTTTATCAAACTGGCGGTATGCGAAAGGGTCGCCTTTGTTGGTGGTACCAAGAATGGTGCCTCCCAGGGGCAGGATATTTTTTGTACCCGCTACAGTGAGCTTGCGGTTGCGATTAAATATCAGGCCTTCGAAGCCTTCTTCAATGCCAATGACTTCCGCATTGTAGTTGATAATTGCGGATCGGGTGACTGCCCTGATGACCGCATTGAGCCCAGAGCAGTCTCCCCCACCTGTAAGAATTCCAACACGTTTAAGACTCATTGTGAAATTACGGTTGCTTCCGGTTCTCCGACAAGGTCGTAATCAGCTGCTTGGTTCAAGCGTACAGGAATGATCTCGCCAGGATCGGTTTCACATTTTTCCAATATAACCTGGCCGTCAATATCCGGTGCCTGGGAAGTGAGCCTGCCAGTCATCAAATAGTTTTCCGGGTCAAAACCTTCAACAAGCACCTGTTCAACTTTACCAACACGTTCCAGGTTTTTTCTAAGAGCAATTTCTTTCTGAAATTCCATCAGGGTATCCCGACGCTCTATTTTAACTTCCTCTGGAACACGGTTAGGGTAATCAAATGCGGTAGTGCCTTCCTCGTCCGAATAAGTAAAAACTCCTACATGATCAAATTCCATTTCACAAAGAAACCGGACCATATGCTGAAAATGTGTCTCTGTCTCACCTGGAAACCCTGTGATAAACGTAGTTCTCAAGGCTACGTTCGGAATTTTCAGCCGAATCTCTTCAAGCATTTTCCTCACTTCGCCTTCGGTTTCCTGCCTTTTCATACTTTTAAGCATCTCGTCTTGTGTGTGTTGCAAAGGCACATCAATATAACTGCATATCTTCGGTTCTGAAGCAATGAGCTCAATCATCTCCGAGTTTAAAAAAGTAGGGTAGCAATATAAAAGCCGTATCCATTCCAAACCATCAACCTTGACCAATTCTTTCAGCAGTCGAACCAGGCCGTCTTTCATTGCCAAGTCAAATCCATACATAGTGGTGTCTTGAGAAATCAAGTTGAGCTCTTTCACACCTTTACCCGCTAAATGTTCAGCCTCGGCCAGGATAGATTCCGGTGAGCGACTGCGCATGGGACCCCGCATTTTAGGAATGATGCAAAACGCGCAACGGTTGGAACAACCTTCGGAAATTTTTAAGTACGCCGTATAAAAAGCAGTTGTTAGCAACCGGTCTGTGTAAGACTCGTAATACTCAGCGGGTGTAGCGACATGGTTTCTGGATAACGGGTCTTTTTCCTCAATAATATTTTTCAATTGGGGATACTGGCCCACGCCGAGCATGTGGTCAATTTCGGGAATTTCATCAAGTAGCTCCTGGCCATAACGCTCGGCCAGGCAACCTGTAATGATTAACTGCTTGCAGTTTCCTTCGGTCTTATGACGGGCCATCTCCAGAATCGTATCGACCGATTCCTTTTTTGCGGATTCAATAAAGCCGCAGGTATTGACAATGATCACCTCTGCATCTTTTTCATCCTGAGTGAGTTTAAAGCCGGAAGTAGACAGATCACCCAGAACCCTTTCAGAGTCCACAGTATTTTTTGGACACCCCAAACTCACCATGCCAACTTTTTTCATTTAATATCCTATAATTTTCTAATGAGCCAGATTACAAAATGCCGAGAGCATGCTTACCAGCAGTAAAAAGATATTGCCAATTACCACCACGCATTGTCGGATTAGCTTTTAGCAGAAGTCAGTTTTTTATCCATTTTGCGAAGCAGTTCGTTAAAATCATTTTTTTTAATGACTTTATAAAACTGGCTTCTCAGGTTATTCCTCATACTGACCCCGTCCAGAATGACATCCACCACCTGCCACTTATTCCCAGACTGATTCAGGTGAAAATCGATATCGACTTCTCCTTCCTTTTCATGCACCACCGTCAAGGGAACCACAACGACGGTTTTTTTCTCTTTGGTTTTTCCATATACAAGGTCGAGGTCAGCAAAAAACTTCGCAGAGCTGGGGAACGCCACATGCACAAACAACTCACCCAGCAATGTCTGAAACTTTTCGCGTTCTGTTTCACTTCGCCTGGACCAATACTTTCCTAAAGCTTTTTTGCTGATTTCTGCAACGTTCAGAAAACCCAGGGCAGATTGGGAATGTTTCTGGTTATCTGGCAGATCCGATTTAATCTGCCGAATTTCTCCCAGGAGCTCCTGCACGGAAGCCTTAGGCCCTGAATCAGCATAAACCGCCAATATGGAACCAGTGATAAAAACAATAATTAGAACAGCACTTAAGATTTTTTTCATATTCGTCTATGATACACACCAGGCGTGGGGCCAATGAGCCATAACTTGGTTCTATGCATTAAAGGTTATCTCGGCTTAACCAGTTTTTGCTATTTGTCCACAGCCCACAAAAAAATATTTCATTTTAGCGGATAGAGGTTCCTTGTGATTATAACGCAAACTAAGTGTGCAAGTTCATTTAAAAATATTACTACGATTTAATTTTTGTATCGTATGACTGAGAATTTTCCCACAACATTCACTTTGTTAAAGAACCATGCATACTTACTGGTTTTATGGTTGGCAATTTTATCCGGACAAGATGTCATTGCCGGACAAGCTGAGGTCGACAAACAATACCAGCAGGCTAAAACCCTGAAAGAGTTCGAAGAAATAGCCGGTAAAATCAAGAAGCTTTTAGCTCAAGATCCTGGCAGCCATGAATGGGAATGGCGGCTGGCCAGATCTCACTATGCAATCGCAAAACGAAGCAAAGATTCCCGGCATTATGACCTTTGTATTGAACACAGTAACCGGTCATTGGAAATCAGACCCACTGCCATCGGCTACTTTTTTCGGGCATTATGCAGAGGAAAAAAGGGGGAAATGCAGGGCATCTGGTCCAGCCTGGGAATCATTGATCCTTTCGAAAAGGATATGAAAAAGGCTCTTGAAATGGATCCGTCTATACAGAATGGTGGCCCAAACCGGGCGTTGGGCAAGTTATACCTGGAACTGCCTTTTTTTCTGGGTGGCAGTACCGACCAATCGATCTACCACCTCAAAGAAGCTGTTCGTATCAGTCCCGGTTACGCGGAAAACCACCTTGGGCTGGCACAGGCGTATTATGCTAAAAATAATTTCATTGCCGCGCGAAAATCTCTTTCTACTCTATTGAGTCTGACTGATAATGTGACTGATGATGAGGATCTTTTAAAAATAAGAACTCAGGGCCAGGAGTTAATGAAAAAAATTCCCCGGGACTTCCAGAGCAATGATTAAAGAAATCAGAATCAGAAACTTCGCCATCATTGAAAATCTTGCGGTGAATTTTGATAGCGGATTGAACGTGTTGACCGGTGAAACCGGAGCCGGCAAATCCATCATCATCGATGCGCTGAACTTACTGCTTGGAGGCAGGGCAGATACCGACTCTATCCGTTCCGGGGAGACCACAGCATTCGTAGAAGCAGTGTTTGAAGTCTGTGACCCGATGACTCGCGAGTTGATCCTCGAATCTGGAATCGAGATGGAGGAAAGTGAACTTCTTGTCAAACGTCAGATTTCCAATGCCGGTAAAAACCGCTGCCTGCTTAACGATAGTCCTGTCACTGTTTCCACACTGGCAAAAATAGGCGACCGACTGGTCGACCTGCATGGGCAACACGACCACCAGACCCTGCTTCATCCTGAAGTCCATGTGGACCTGCTGGACCTGTATGGTAAGTGCAAAAATATCCGCGATGAATTTTCCAGTATTTTTGCAGACTACCAGTCACAATCTAAAAAATTGCAGTCCATGAAAATGGATGAACAAGAACTTTTACAAAAACAGGAGTTTTTAAGTTTTCAACTCAACGAAATAGATCAGGCGCAACTGTCGGAAGAAGAAGAGGGGGATATCAAAACCGAGCGCAACAAGCTGAAGCACGCAGGACAAATCCGCGAAAACCTGCAAAAAAGCCGAGCGCTATTGACCGATGAGAACGGCTCTATATTAGAAAATCTTGGACAGGTATTGAAAGAGTTGGAAACGGTTCTCGAGCTCGACCCCGATTTAAAAGAGCCTGTCGAACGATCTCAATCCGCTTTCTACGAACTTGAAGAGGTGGTGGAAAGCTTACGTAATCATGACCGGTCTTTGGAGTTCAATCCGAACAGGCTGGAAGAAATTGAAGACCGGCTCGCTGAAATAAACGGACTAAAACGAAAGTATGGTAACGACATCAGCGAAATTTTAAAACGCCGGGAACAAATTGCCAATGAACTGGACCAGCTGGCTTCTAACGATGAGAATATGAAATCCCTCGAAGAAGAGCTAAAGAAAAAAGAGGTGACGTTATCCGAGATAGCCATCCGCCTGGCGGAAAAAAGGGAAAGTGCCGCAAAAAATCTTTCTAAAAGTGTTGAAAAAGAACTTAAAGAACTGAGCATGGGCAACGTCCAGCTTGGTGTACGTTTTGACTACCCGCCCGACCCGGACGGTTTTATTCTTTTCCGTAAAGAAAAAATGAAACCCATGCCAAGTGGATTGGGTACGCTGGAGTTTTTGTTTTCCCCCAACCCTGGTGAAGAATTACGCCCACTGGCTAAAATCGCTTCCGGTGGTGAACTATCGCGGGTGATGCTGGCTTTGAAATCCATTCTGAATGATCAGGACACGGTTCCAGTAATGATTTTCGATGAAGTGGATACAGGGATCGGGGGAGGTGTCGCCGAAAAGGTGGGGGCCAAGCTGCAAAAAGTTTCCAGAACAAAACAGGTTTTCTGTATCACGCACCTGCCGCAAATTGCCGGTATGGGTTCGTTCCATTTCCGGGTCGAAAAAGAAGTCAAAAGCAAACGCACGCGCTCGACCATCCGCCAACTGGAACACGATGAACGTGTGGAAGAACTGGCACGCATGTCGAGTGGGGAAACCATCACTGACGCGTCCCTCAACCACGCCCGCGAACTCCTCCAGCCGGGCAACGCCCGGAGGAAATGATCAATAGCGTCATAGGTGTGGCAACACATTAACCCGGCGGTTCGCCGCCCCTCTATCGGGGGCAGCAAATTACACAGGTTAATTTCGACGAGATGCGTTTTGATAAGCAGGAGCGCTTATTGCTAGTCCCCCCGGCGGCTAGCAGACTGGTTGGCGACGGCTTCGGCAGCTTTTTTTGCGGCCTCCTGATCGCCAAGATAATAATGCCTGGTCGGCTTGAGGTTTTCATCGAGTTCATAGACCAGAGGAATGCCTGTGGGTATATTCAGTTCCAGAATGTCCTCTTCACTGACACTGTCGAGATGTTTGACCAAAGCTCGCAGGCTGTTGCCGTGCGCGCAGATCAATACATTTTTCCCTGCTTTGATGGAAGGCACGATTTGATCAAACCAATAAGGCAGGAACCTGTCGACAGTATGTTTTAAAGCTTCTGAAGCTGGCAACTGGTCTTC
>WAHY01000018.1:14609-17369 GCA_009873635.1 Nitrospinota bacterium | reverse complement strand
CTGTTGCCGTGCGCGCAGATCAATACATTTTTCCCTGCTTTGATGGAAGGCACGATTTGATCAAACCAATAAGGCAGGAACCTGTCGACAGTATGTTTTAAAGCTTCTGAAGCTGGCAACTGGTCTTTGCTTATTCCTGCATACCGAGCATCTTTGGATGGCATTCGGTCATCATTGTCAGGGAGAGGGGGGGGAGGCGTGGCATAACTTCTGCGCCAGATTTTAACCTGTTCCGCACCATGCTTTTCTGCTGTCTCTGCTTTGTTCAACCCTTGCAGATTGCCATAATGCCGCTCATTCAGTTGCCAGGCTCTTGTGACCGGGATCCACATCAGATCCATTTTATCCAACACAATCCATAAAGTCCTGATCGCCCGTTTGAGAACAGAAGTATAGGCCAGGTCAAAACTGTAACCCTCTTCCAGGAAAAGCTTTCCCGCCTGTTCGGCTTCCTGTTTTCCCTGGTCCGTCAAATCTACATCAGTCCAGCCAGTAAACCTGTTTTCCAAGTTCCATTGACTCTGCCCATGCCTTAAAAGTACCAATTTATACATATTGCTATAACCTCCTGATCAACCCAAAGTTAAATTCGTGCGCAATATCCCATACAATCCAGGAAAAGAGGAAATTTTATATCTCCAAATAAATTATTATTTTATCCACCCAATATAAAAACATTTACATTTCCCGAAATATTGGGGTACAAATATTTAGAAAGTTCATGTTTCTAAAGCCCGAATTTTTTTGTTAAGTGATTGAATTTTGGGCTGTTATCGATTAAATTATCTAGTAATCGAAAAAAAAGTGTTATAATTAAGTTCGCTAGAAATTTGTATTCTTTGTGATCCGTGTTGTGTCTGTAAATTTTGGAGACTTGGCGATATGGATACTATCGCTCATTTTTATCGTGAAATAAATAGCGGTTTTCTAAATAAAAATTGCGGTCAGGGTTTTGAAGTTTCATATCTCGCAGAATATGATGAAAATGATGACCCCGTATTCAGAAAGTTTGTAGATTACACACCTGAGAATCACGAGAAAATCAAAAAAATGATGGAGGCCGATGATTGCATGGAGTTCTTCATCCATGAAACCGACCTCATCAAATATTATAAAAATTTTAAGATTGCCAATCTGCAAGAGGCCCTCAAAAAGATCCGCCTAAAAAAATTTTAAAAGAAGCCTACCTGTTGAGTGAGCAGGTGATCAAGGAATATTTTGAGAATATCGGCTCTTCACGAATATTAAGAACACTTGAGGATCTTGTTAAAATAATCCATGAGTGTATGGAGCTTGGAAACCTTGAGTTCATTGATGTATTCCACGTAACAAAAAAGGACTACCACTCTTATTACCCACTTTACAAATACCGGTTTATATTGCATGGCCCTGGCAAAGAAATTACAAATGACTCCAGAAGCCATTCAAGAGATAGGTTTGGGGGGAATGCTTTTTGATGTTGGGAAAAAAGCCATTCCCTATGAAATTGTCATGAAAGAAGGAGAACTGGAACCCGATGAATTTCAGTACATCCGCAAACATCCTTCAGCTGGCCGCAAGGATCTCAATGACATGAAATGTTACAGCGAGAACATTTTAAAAATGGCCGCTGAACACCATGAAAAATATGACGGATCGGGTTACCCATTCCAGCTGAAAGGAGAGAAAATTTCTCTCTACGCCAGAATATGCAGCATAATGGGTGTTTTCGGGGCTTTGACTGCTCCCCGCTCGAACCGTGCCGGCATGACCCCATTTGCTGCCCTGACTGAAATGAAAAGCAATATGGAAGGGCATTTTGATATGTGCATTCTGGTCAACTTCATCAAATTACTTGCTGACGCAGCTGCAGCAAGAGTTTCAGCATCACGGTCAGGAGCGGCTGGTTCCAGACAACCAAACAAACAGGCTGCGGCTAGTGCCTGATTGTTAGAGCCGCTTTCCAGTTCAGTGATTTAACGGATGTGTTTTAACATCCGTTTTTTTATGCCTGTTTTTTTCCTTCCGAACGACTTATGCTTTACCACTCCTGATGAATAGAGGTATGATAGTTCATTCATAAAAGGAGGATTACTGTGTTTGTCGAGGTCGATTCCAACGCCAATACGGACCGTAGCTTTAATATGATTTTTCGGGACATCAGCCCCTCCCGGGAATTGTATTGCATCAAATACCCGGTAAACGGAGAAGAACAGCCGGTTCAGATTACCGGTTGGGATGCTGATTCCAACACATCGTGTCCGGCCTATGCCTGTAAAGTAGAAGAATCTGGAGATGGTGTTGCCATGCTGATTTACGGTGGATCGGGAGGAGTGCGTATGAAACTCCTCGAAGATGAAATGCAATGGGACGCTGACTCGCCACAACAGTGGGGAGAAACCCACCTGGTTTATCCTGCAGACTGTTTCATCGTTTATAAAGACGAGTTATAACCTGCGGATCAGGATAAAACAATTTGCCGGAGAGTTTCTTCCTCAACGGGTGTTCCCTGGCTGCCTTCAACACAATGCATCAGGAACTCCCGGTTCCCTTTCTGGCCGGTAATGGGAGACTCTGAAACCGCTATCACAGCCCACCCTTTTTCTTTAATAAAAAGGTTCAAATCAAGAAGTACACGAATTTGTTTATCCGGGTCTTTGATAATGCCACGATTTTCTACTTCCCCTTTTCCTACTTCAAACTGGGGTTTGACCAGGGCAACCAGTTCTCCTTCCGGTTTAAGAATTTTCAATAAAGGTGGAATAACAAGTTTAAGTGAAA
>WAHY01000018.1:5524-14509 GCA_009873635.1 Nitrospinota bacterium | reverse complement strand
TCTTTGATAATGCCACGATTTTCTACTTCCCCTTTTCCTACTTCAAACTGGGGTTTGACCAGGGCAACCAGTTCTCCTTCCGGTTTAAGAATTTTCAATAAAGGTGGAATAACAAGTTTAAGTGAAATGAAAGAAACATCAATCACAGCCAGGTCCGGCTTTTCGCCTAAATCTTTTTCAGATAATGATCTGGCATTTAACCTATCCCGGCAGATAACCCTGGGGTCGTTTCTGAGTTTCCAGTCTAACTGACCGTAACCGACATCTACGGCATAAACTTTTTCAGCACCATTTTGTAACAGGCAATCCGTAAACCCACCGGTTGAAGCCCCTATATCAACAACGGTTTTGCCCGCAGGTGAAATACGGAAATGTTCTAAGGCGTGCTCAAGCTTTATCCCGCCTCTACTGGCATAAAGTTGGGTCTCGCCAATTATAACGGGAAGGGTATCTTCAGAAACCAGTCGGCCGGGTTTATCAGCCACTTCATCTTTAATTCTCACTTTACCCGCTAAAATTAGAGCGCGGGCTTTTTCTCTCGTGGCAATGAGTTTTTTTTTACCAGCAATTGGTCGAGCCGGATTTTTTTATCCCTATTTGTCATTTTCTTCTTCTATTGGAAACAATTCGCTCACCAGTTCACCTTTCTGATCCCTGGTTAACTTTTCTATCTTTGCTTCGGCTTCAGTCAGTTTTTTTGAGCAAAGCCGCGACATTTTTATCCCTTCCTCAAAAATTTCCAGAGATTTATCAATGTCCAGTTCTCCTGTTTCCAAATCAACGACTATTTTTTCAAGCCGTTGTATGGCTTTTTCAAATTTTATTTCGCCCATATTCGGCCCCTTTTAAATTATATTGGCATGAACAATAAACCGGTATTAAAATCATATTAGCTGTTATTAAACCCGTGATAAAATTTTTTTGGTGTAACTATGAAGATAGTTGGCGATCGCATGAGAAGCTCTATTCAAAGCATTGATTTGAATCAAAACATTAATAGTGCCGCAAAAAAAATTTATGACAACCAGATCGGGTCTCTTCTGGTAACCGAAGAAGACAAGTATATTGGAATCATTACCAAAGCCGACTTAATGGTCAAAGTTCTCATTAAAAACCTTGATGGCAGTACCACCCGTGTTGCAGAAATAATGTCAAAGCCCCTGATAACTATTGATGTGTCAGAACCGCTTGAAAATGCACACAAATTATTCGACGAAAAATCTATCCGGCATTTAGCCGTTAGCCAGAATGATGAAATTATTGGAATACTCTCCAAAAAAGATCTGCGATGACTTTCGTCTCAACTTTCCTTTAAAACTTTATTTACTGTGCAATCAAGCCCTCCTCGCGAAAGCCTGATTTTAATCTTGTCTCCTTTCTTGATCCCTTCAGTATTTTTTAAGGATTTTCCATCTTTCGAAGAAATACTATATCCCCTTTCTAAAATTGCCAACGGGTTGATGGCGTTCAGGTTTTTTAAAATTCCTTCAAAACGTTGCTTGTTTAAAAGTAATTGCGAATGGATAATATGCAACATTCTTTTTTCCAGCATTAAGCGGTTTTCTTCCAAATGTTGGATACGTTTTTCTGGAGAAGACTGAAACAGTCTATGTATTTTATCTTGCAATCTCTGTTGGTGAGACACAAGGGTTTGCTCGAGCCCCCTGACCAGTCGACCATGAAAATCATCCAGTCGTTGAATTTGCGGATTCAAAATTTCTTTAGGTTGCTGGAAAAACCGCCTATCCATCAATCTTTTCAGCAGGTCGCTGTAATACTCCAGTTTATTTTTCAGGGATGCAATCAGCGCTTCATTCAAGGCGGCAATATCTCGAACCATATCTTGAAAAAGGGGAACGGTTAACTCTGCTGCTGCGGAAGGCGTTGGAGCCCGGAGATCTGCTACGAAATCTGCAATAGTAAAATCTATTTCGTGTCCCACCGCAGAAACTACTGGGATGCGGGACGCATAGATTGCCCGGGCCACTACTTCTTCATTAAACGCCCAAAGGTCTTCCAACGAACCCCCTCCTCTGCCAACGATGATAACCTCTATATCCTTTCTCCGGTTTAAAGCCCGAATTCCACTGGCGATTTCTTCAGCAGATCCCTCACCCTGAACCCTGGCAGGACATAAAAGAACAGAAACTTTCGGATTTCTCCTTCTTATTATATTGAGGATGTCTCTTACAGCGGCACCTGTGGGGGAGGTGACAACGCCCACTTTCCAGGGAAACTCAGGCAGAGGCTTTTTCTTTTCCTCGCTAAACAAACCTTCTTTATCCAGCTTTAACTTTAACTGCTCGTAGGCTTTTTGCAGGGCACCCAGCCCCTTTGCCTCGAGGGATTCTGCGATGATTTGATATTCTCCACGCGCGTCGTAGACAGTAATTCGGCCAAACAACAACACCTGATCACCATCTTCGGGTTGGAATTTTATGCCTGCCCGGTAGCCCTTAAATAAGACACAGCGAATCTGGGCATTATTATCTTTCAAAACAAAATAACTGTGACCGGAAGCCGCTGTCCTGAAGTTGGAAATTTCGCCCTCTACCCAAACTGAATCAAAAGCCGCCTCCAAAATGGCACGGATATCCCGGGTGAGTCCACTGACGCTGTACACCTGTGGTTGCGGGCTTTCAGTATCCGGGTGGCCTGAGGTCTCAACAAGTTCTTCAGGTGGACTTTCGGTTTTACTTAAACGGCTTTGTTTTTTACGAATCATAAAAATTCTTCGGGACGAAAACTCTTATTTGTCTTCGTTGTTAGAGAGTGGCTTTGAAAGCTTTTAAGGTGTTTTCCATAAGGAGGGCAATTGTCATTGGCCCAACCCCACCCGGTACAGGAGTGATGTATGAGGTTTTTTCAGCAACCGGCTCAAACTCTACATCGCCTGTCAGTTTTCCATCAACGCGATTAATTCCTACATCAATAACCACCGCATTGTCCTTAACCATTTCTGAATCGACAAAGCCGGGCCTGCCTACAGCAGCGATTAATATATCAGCCTGACTGGTAACTTGTTTCAAGTTCGAGGTCCTTGAGTGACAAATGGTAACTGTGGCATTACGTTGCAATAACAAAAGTGCCACGGGTTTGCCTACAATATTACTCCTACCTAAAACCACCGCATGCTTACCGGCGATTTCGATATTATAATAATCGAGCAGTTCAATAATTCCTGTAGGCGTGCATGGAGTTAGCAGAGCATTGCCAATAGCCAGTTTGCCGACGTTGATAGGATGAAAACCGTCAACATCTTTTTCCGGTTTAATGGATAAAAGAATTTTTTCAGAGTCAATATGGTCGGGCAAAGGCAATTGAACCAGAATGCCGTTCACCTCATCATTTTCATTCAGTTTTTTTATGACCTCCAGCAACTCATCTTCAGTAGTTTCTGCAGGCAGGTTTTGACCGAAAGATTGAAAACCAACCTCCTGGCAAACTTTATTTTTATTGCGAACATAAACGGCCGAGGCCGGATCTTCGCCAACCAGAACTGTAGCCAAACCCGGCATACGACCTGTTTTATTTTTCAATTCCTCAGTCTCTTGTTTCAATCGACTGCGGATTTCCATCGATACTTTTTTCCCGTCTATAAGAACCATGTTTTCCCTATTTGTTATTAATAATTTCTTGCGTAGTTTAACAGAATTTATATTTTATCGAAGGGGGGTTCTTTTGCTTATTTTATATCCAGTTCTTTAAGCAGTCGGGAGAGATAGGAGCGCTGGACATCCAACACCTGGGCGGCTTTTGTTCTGTTACCACCTGTGGATTTAAGTGTGTTGGAAATAAAAGTTTTGCGGAACGAGTCGCTGGCTTCTTTAAGGGTCGACCCCACATTGAATTCAACAGGGGCCTGGGGGATTTCGAAAGGAAATGCCCCTGGAAGCAATTCTTCCTCATCTGTCAATACAATGGCTCGCTCCACCGAGTTCTCCAGTTCCCGGATATTCCCAGGCCATGAATAACTCATAAGGTGAGAGATCAAACCTTTCCCCGGCTTTTTGACCGGTTTTCCTTCCGGAGTATGCTTCTTAATAAAGTAAGTCAATAAATCAGGAATATCACCCAGTTTGTCACGAAGTGGAGGTAAGGTTATTTTGATAACATTGATCCTATAATACAAATCCTGACGGAAGTTACCTTCCCGGACTTCTTTTTCCAAATCGCGATTTGTAGCTGTTACCAACCTGACATCAACATTAATATTTTCAGTACCCCCAAGACGAACAAACGATTCTTCCTGTATAACTCTCAGCAATTTTACCTGCATATCCAAAGGCATCTCACCGATTTCGTCCAGAAAAAGCGTGCCCTGATGAGCGGCTTCAAACAATCCAATTTTTTGCGAGTCAGCTCCGGTAAATGCCCCTTTCTCATGGCCGAAGAGTTCGCGCTCCAGTATGGATGCTGGCAGAGCCCCACAACTGACAGAGACAAAAGGTTTGTTTTGCCTTTGGCTATGATCATGGATAAGGTGAGCAAACAATTCCTTTCCTGTTCCACTTTCACCATTTAACAAAACGGTTGCCTTAGAGTCGGCCACTTTTTCGGCCACCCTGATACATTCTTTGATGGGTTCACTTTCGCCAACTATCGTATAGCGGTGCTGGTACTGTTTTTTTAGTCTGCCAAACTCTTCGCCCAGCAAAGTTCTGGATTGTGATATTTGAAAAAACTTTGCCATTAAAATGGCAAAGCGCTCCAAAACTTCTGCATTGTCATCACTAAAGGTAGAACCATCCACTTTGTCCAGAAACTGAACAACCCCGATCACTTTTTTATCAATCATCAATGGAAAACTGGCCATTGACTGGATGGGAATCCGCATTTTTTCACTGACTCCCTGATACCAACGCGGGTCTTTAGTAACATCATTGGCAATTATTGGTTTGCCGGTTTTCGCAACATATCCAGATATGCCCACTCCAGGGGGTAAATCAATATCTTTCAACTGCCCCATATTTTTTCCAGAGGCCTGATAAAATTGTAACTTGTTGGTTTTTTCATCTTGCACCAGTAATAATGAGCCATTTTTGACACCCACAATATCTTTAGCCGCATCCATAACCATGGCTAATAATTCATCCACTTCAACAGAAGTTGTAGTAAAAAGGTTAGATATTTTTCTTAATGTCTGAATATTCGTTTTTTCACCAATGCGTTTCATCGGAAATTCCGTTATAAAATTAAAACTCTTGACCTATGTTTACACTTTAATGCTAAGTATGGAAAAAGTGTATAAATTTATTTTACATCTTTGGGGGAGGTTTGAAAAGTGCTAATATTTTAAAGGCCAGCAGTTGTTTTCCTTAATAAATAGCTGTGTTTAAACGATAAATATATATGTAATAAACATATGAACCTCCAAATAGCAGGCATGGGTTTTCCTGTGACAAAGTCCAGTAAATTTATAAATTTCACCCAATAATTACATCAACCCACTTTTGTCATTCATTTGAGCCCGGCAATTCACAATTTTATCTGATCTTCTATGTTTGCGCCCACTTCAAAAACTAAAAGTTTAATTGGCTGTGCAACTTTACTTATTTTGATCAGCATACTTGCCTATTTCAATTCGCTGAAAGTCCCTTTTCAGTTTGATGATGTACCTCTGATAAAAAGTCATTGGCTGACAGATACAAAATCATTCTTTGACCACCCTCGTTCAGAACAAATTGGAAACCGTCCAATTTTATATTTTTCATTTGCCTTAAATAATCAACTGGCCCGTCACAAGGTTTTCGGATTTCATCTGATAAATCTGGGATTGCATATTGGTGTTACGCTTCTGATTTTTTTCATTATCTGGCGCGCCAGATATTTAGAAAGTGAGAGTGGTTGGTCTTTCCCCTTGCTAACAGCCTTATTGTTTTCATTGCATCCTTTAAACACCGATTCGGTTTCCTATATTTCTTCCAGGTCTTCCTTGCTGGCAACATTCTTTTATCTCTTATCTATATATTTTTTTCTGCACTTGTTTTGTCCGAACAAAACAACCGGAATTGTTAGAAAAATCTTTATTTCAATTCTGGTTATTTCAGGAATGTATTTATCTGTCGCTTCAAAATTAATCGGTGCGACATTACCAGTTATGTTAGCAGTCTGGTATTGGAGTTTTATTGGACGAAAACAATTTCCAGATTTTCATAAAACAGTTTTTAAAGGCCGGTTCGTCTATATAAGTTTGACTTCGGTGGCTGTTCTTATAATCGGCCTTATCTGTTTTTATGACTCCTGGGTTTATATGCCGCTGGACCAGGGATTCGAGTTATTTGGTCGTACCCCGTACTTTATGGTCCAATTAAAAGTTATCGTGTTTTATTATCTCAGGCTGTTTTATTTTCCTTTCAATCTGAATGTTGACAGCGGGTTTCCTTTCAGCTCGCCGATGACTGATCCTGCAATAATTATTTCAGGGCTATTAATATTTGCCATCGTATGGGCTGTAGTTAAATGGAGAAATGTATGGGTTGTTGTCGGGGCCATTTGGTTTTTTATAACTTTAGCCCCAACGTCAAGTTTCATTCCCCTGAATGATCTTGCTGTTGAACATCGTATGTATTTACCCATGTCATTAGGCTTGAGCCTCATGGCGGGAGTCTGGATAAACAAATTTACCAGTCCGGTTAAACTTCGTCTGCTGGTAACAATGATGATAATGCTGGGTATCACCACAGTTAACAGAAATACTGACTGGATCAGCGAATTAAGTTTGTGGAAAGATTCTGCAATGAAGAATCCTTTTTCACCTCGCCCCCATAACAATGCCGGCAAAGCCTATTATGAAAAAGGAAACCTTGCCAAGGCAAGCTATCACTTTGAAAAGAGTGTGGCAAACATACCGGGATTCATAGCCAATCAATACAATATCAATGACCCTGAAAGTTATTTTGAAAGAAAAAACAAAATCTTGAAAAATAATGTCTCCAATAATGAAAAGATATCGTCCCCATTAAAAATCACAGCTGAGCTTGTTGAACCTCATTATAATTTGGCAAGTGTTTACCTGGACCAAGGTCGACTGGACGAAGCGGAAAAGGAATATTTGAAAACCCAGGCATTGAGGCCAGGACATTTCTCATCAAAAATTGGTTTGAGTTCTGTTTATAACAGGAAAGGTTTGTACGATAAGGCCACACTCATCCTGGAAGAGGCCGTGAGGGAAAACATAACGAGTACCGACCCGGGATTCGCTTTGGCCAGGTTAAACCTGGGCGAACTTTATGGAAAAACTGGAAAAATTGAAAAGGCGATCATCGAATGGGAAGCGGCCCTGACAATAAACCCTTCTTTATTACAGGCTCATTTTAATCTGGGAACTGCCTACATGATGACGAAGAAATTAAATTCGGCAGAAAATTCCTTTAAATACTGCCTGAACCTTAATAGCGGATACGAGCCAGCCCTGTTCAACCTCGCCAAAGTTTATCAGATGCAGGAAAAATGGGACGATTCTAATCAGCAGTTCCAGGCTTTTCTTAATGTAAAAGGCCCAATGCCATCCGTATACACCCACATCGGTTTTAACTACAGCCGTTTGATGGATTGGAAAAAAGCGCGGTCATATCTTGAAAAATCTATTTCCCTTCAGCCTGGTAATGCAGATGCCAGAATATATTTAGCCGAAGTTTTCACCAATCTTGGCGAAAAAGAAAAAGCCCTGGAACAGTTAGAAACTGTATCTAACCCAAGCCCGGATCAACTTACAGTGATAAATAATATGATGTTAAGTTTAAAAAATGACTCCCCATGAATGTTAATACTAAAGATATCTTAAGGTATCAATTAAAATCTTTTTTCGTTCTCACATGCATGGGAATCCTTGCTTTCTGGGGAACGCTTCACTCTCCCTTTCTTTATGACGATGCGCACGCCATTGTAGAAAACCCATATATTCAACAACTGAGTGGATTTCAAGAAAACGTTGGCATTGAAAACATTTTCAATCGTTCCGTTCTCTTACTGACATTTGCAATAAATCGGGAAATCGGTGAACTGGAAGTTTTCGGGTATCATCTTTTTAATATTATCATCCATATATTGACCGGATTAATCTGGTATTTTCTGGTTAACGAGTTATTATTTTTAGAAACTGATCGACAGCGGTTCAGTAAATTACCTTTAATTTGCGCCTCCATCCACCTTATCACACCCCTTACGGTTGAAACCGTTACTTATATTTCCAGCAGGTCATCGGGATTAGCTACGTTTTTTTATCTTCTTGCTTTTTATATATTTTGCAGACTGGTTAACCCTGAGAGGGGTTCTATTTCACCACTCAATAAATTATTTTTCATTTCAGGTATTTTTACATTTCTATTTTTGGGAGTGGGAAGCAAGGAAATAGTCGTTACTTTTCCTTTGATGGCAATCATTTATTTGTGGTTTATTACTCCGGAGGAAAAAAGAAAATTTTTAAAAACAAAAGTTGCTGTTCTTCTTTTGCCGTTATTGCTTTATTTCTTCTACCGCTATTTGGAGCAGGGTAATATTTTTTCCTTAAAAGCAGACCCTGTCTCCGAACAGACCAGTCGTTTCTTATATTTTCTCAGTCAAATAAAAGTAGCCCTTAACTATTACCTGCTAAAACTCTTTTTACCTTTGAACCTTAACTTTGAGCCGGATATAAGGTTATTGTCCGGGGTAATGGATTGGCAGCTTATTTTTTCTGCTTGTGTTTTAGCAACCGGCGCATTCATGGTTTACAGGAATAAATCTCCGATACTAAAATTTGCCGTGATTTGGTTTGTAGTTACACTCCTTCCCACATCCAGTATTATCCCTCTTAAACAAATCGCTACAGAGCACCGTACCTATTTACCCGGATTGGGCTTCAGCCTTGCCGTAGGTTGGGTGTTCCTGAGTGTTCAATCCAATCGAGCAATTACTACCGGTCTTTTGTTTCTATTTTTATCTTTAATCTTTGTGCTTACAGTGCATCGTACTCTTGATTACCGTACAGAAATTTTACTGTGG
>WAHY01000018.1:0-5426 GCA_009873635.1 Nitrospinota bacterium | reverse complement strand
GGCTGAACCCGACCCAATCTGACGCTTATTCAAACCTGGGACACATCCATTTTCAACGCGACAATATGAAACAAGCTGTTGAAGAGTTTGACCGTGCCATTGCCCTGGGTTCTGATAAACCCGATACCTTTTATTTCGCAGGGCTGGCATGGAGTAAACAAGGTGACCATAGAAGCGCAATTCCCTTTTTGAAGCAGGCCGTTAAAATGCGCCCTAATAAAGCCAATTATCATTTTGATCTTGGAAACGCATACCAAAAAACCAGGTTTTTTGATGAAGCATTGCGTGAATTCAAACTGACATTGGATATTCAGAAAGAGCACCCTCAAGCTCAAAATAATATTGGTGTTATATTCTGGAACCTTAAGTCCTATGAAAGAGCTGAAACAGAATTTAAAAAAGCTTTAGAGATTCAAAGTGACCTACCTGAAATACATCACAATCTATCTGCGCTATATTTGAGAAATAGCGATTATACCAATGCGAGTTTTCATCTAAAGCAAGTTCTCAATCTGCAACCTGACAACGCAAAAGCCCGAAAATTGCTGGACTATGCCCTGAGTAAGTTAAAGGAAAACCCGTCATGATAGCAAGCAGATCAAAATTTTCCCAAACAGTTTTTGGTTACTGCCTGTTCATATCTATACTTGGGGTTCTTGTTTTTGCCAATCACCTTAATAACCCTTTTCAATTCGATAGTGTTCCCTATATCACCAATAATGCAAACTTAAAAAACCCTGAGTCGCTGCTTACTGCTGATTTCTGGAAAAACCAATTTATGGCACGCGGCTTACTTAGAATGTCTGTAGCTTTTAATGTTTACTTAGATGGGTTCAGACCCTTTGGATATCATGTTCTCAGTCTTGCATTTCATATACTGAACAGCTTGCTTCTCTTTTTTGTATTGGCAAAATCATTTCGCCGTTTTGGTTTTAATACAAAAGGCTGGGGCAAGAAAAGAATCCAGAACATTGCGTTTTTTGCTGCGGTTTTATTTCTTTGTCACCCTATTCAAACGGAATCTGTAATTTACATAATGAGTCGCTCAGAGGTTTTGGCCTCTACCTTTTACCTTGTTGGATTTCTAATGTTCCAGCAATTATTAGAACGACCTTCAGCTTCGCCTGTTCATTATATATTATATTTTCTGGTCATTATGGTAATAGCTCTGTTAGGGTTCAGCGTTAAACAAATTGTCGCGACCCTTCCTGCTACGATTCTTATTTATTATCTCTCCAGTTGTTCCGACCATTCTCCGGCCTGGCAATTTATCAGGAAATGGAAATGGTTAATTATGGGAGTTGTTTCAGTTTTGGGAGGTCTTTTATCTTATAAACTCTTTACAGATGAGTCATTTCTAATTGGCCCTTCCCGACCTTATGAGATGGTTGGGAGGGTTAAGTATATGCTCAGTCAACCGGGAGTGATCGTATTTTATTATCTAAAAAAGCTTTTATTTCCTATGAATCTTAATATCGATCCAGATGTTGAGATTGTTACGAGCCTGTTATCCTGGAGCTTTATAACTCCTGTCTTATGCATCGTTTGCTTGTTCGCAGGGTCACTGTTAATTTTCAAGAACCGGTTTATTTTCTTTTTTTTATGCTGGTTTTTTATTATTTTGTCCCCGTCCTCATCCATTGTAACCCTGCACGACCTGGCTGCGGAACACCGTATCTATCTCGCTTCGGCTGGTATTTTTATCTTATTAGCTTATGGGGCCTCAGTAGTAACTCGCAACTATTTAGCAATATCATCACAGCAAGGCGCCGTCCTTTTTTATCTATTTGTAGGAATAATGAGCGTTTTAACCATTGAGAGGAATACGACCTGGCGATCAGAACTATCTCTTTGGAAAGATACCTACCAAAAATCGCCGCATAAGTTACGTCCCTTAATAAACCTCGCACGAGCTCATAGCCTCAAGGGCGATAAGGAAAAAGCCATAAAATACTATAGGCAAGCCCTTGTTAAAGGACCATGGGATTTTGTTTCCAATTACAATCTGGGCGATCTTTATTTGGAAAAGGGATTATTAGATGATGCAATTAATCACTTTCTCAAAGCTAGTCGAATCGAACCAGAAATCCCGGAAACCTTTGCCAAGCTTGGTGAAATTTATTTAATGCAAAAAAAGTTCAAGTTAGCCGACTCATATTTCAGGCATGCTGCGGAACTAAACCCCCGTTCAGCTGCAGTTTTCAAAAATCTAGGAATAGTAAATTTATATCACCTGAATAACCCCAAACAGGGTTTAGCCTATTTTTCCCGCTCTTTGAATCTTGATCCCACCCAACCCGAGGCGGATAAAATTCGCAAATTAATTCAACAGTTCTCAACCCAGTAAATCTCAATTGGTTATTTGCAAAATTTATAAGTTTTAAAACGTGAAATTTTTGCCAAGTTTATTGAGGGTATGCTATATTTTGACCACCATTCAATAGTTAATTTAAAGTGCCGGAGTGGTGAAATTGGTAGACGCACAGGATTCAAAATCCTGCGAGGGCAACCTCGTGTCGGTTCGATTCCGACCTCCGGCACCATTCTATACTAGCTTATAAAATAAGCGCTTAATAGACTTTAGCCGCACTAGCAGTCACACCGTTTCTCATCCTAAATTCTCTCAAGGTACAACTGTGGTACATCACCTTGATGAGATTATGGCTTCTATCCAAAAGAGAAAATCAAAAGATGGCAGAGTCAGCTATCGAACTCTTGTGAGAGTAAAAGGCTGTCCTGTTAAATCAGCCACCTTTAACAAGAGTTCTGATGCTATTAAATGGGGGCAAGAGAGGGAAGCTGAGTTTCGGTTGAATAGGCACTTTAGTTTCACACCTGAGAATATCAATCTTACTTTAAGCAAAGTTATCGATCACTACCTTTCTCAAGTCTTACCTCATAAAAAAGATATAGCGAGACAAACTATTCAACTTAACTGGTGGAAATCTCAAATTGGAAGCCTTCGATTATGTGATATTTCTCCATCTACCTTCTCTGAATGTAGACAAATACTGCAAAGGGGCAATACTCATTATGGAACACCAAGATCCGCAGCAACAGTGAATCGATACCTAGCAGCTATTAGTCATGTCTATACTATTGCTTGGAGAGAATGGAATTGGATCAACTATAACCCAGTGCTGAACATTAAAAAATTGAAAGAACCAAGAGGAAGAGTGAGGTTCCTTAATGAACAAGAAAGACAAAGATTATTAGATAACTGCAAGGAAAGTAGAAGTCTCTTTCTTTATCCTATTGTTGTCTTAGCGTTATCAACAGGAATGCGTAGGGGTGAAATATTAGGCTTGAGATGGAGAGATGTTGATTTATGTAACAAAAGAGTTGTTATTCAAGAAACGAAGAATGGTGAACGAAGAGCTGTGCCTCTAGTTGGTAATTCATTACAACTTATTGAGAAACTAAAGATCAATGCTAGAGGCGCTAAAGATGATTATATATTCCACTCGCCTGAGAACAGAACTAAACGTTGTTCTATAAGAACCGCTTGGTGTAATGCTATAAAAAGAGCTGAGATAGAGAACTTCCGTTTCCATGATCTACGTCACTCTACAGCTTCATACTTAGCTATGAACGGAGCATCATTATTAGAGATAGCAGATATATTAGGACACAAGACATTACAGATGGTTAAGAGATATAGTCATCTTTCTGAGGATCATAAAGCTGATGTGTTAGAGAGAATGAATAAGAAGGTATTTGGTTAGCAGGCTTTGGGAAACCTAAGTTAAGTTCACGCTAATGTCAGAGCAAAGTGAGTCTTGTTGAATGCTTGAGAAGATCGGAACGCTGTTCCTCCGTGAGATAGAGAAACGGGAAGCCAAGCATGAGGAGTGATGACTGATTGCGGCGATGGGAAATACTTAAAAAATATCGGTATTTCAACGAAATAATTACTATCGGTTTATCAATGGTTTTTGTGATGTTTTGTGGATGCAAAAGGCTTATAAGGCCATAAGTTACAATCTCTTCGCTTGACAATAGATGTGATCTATAAGAATATCCACCCTATCAGTATACCTATACTTTTGTATTATTATTGGATTGACTAAAGTTCAGTTGTTACAAGCTTACTAACTCTGCTGGAACAGTTCATTCATTAACAAATGCGGGAGGAATGAAGTATGAGATTCTTGATGCGATCACCAATATTCTTAATCCTATTCACTCTCTTCTCATTGTTATCTTTTGGGGTAACAGCAATAGCGCAGGAAACTGGACTTCCTGTAGTACAAGGAACCTACCAATCTGCTTCTTCTCCAGCTAAAAGAGCATTGGAAGAAGCTATAGCGGCAAAACAGGAAGCAGAAACTCTGAAGAATGAAGCTCAAGCTGCTTTAACAGCAGCTACGGAAGCTTTGAATATAGCAGAGCAGCAATTACAAGCAGCACAAGAAGCTGCTGACGCAGAAGATCAAGCTCTACAAGTAGCTCAGGCAGAAGTAGATAAAGCACAGCAGGCAGTAGATGATGCTATGAGCGAATTGAACGAAGCTCAGGCAGCACTTGATGCATTAAACCAGCAGCTTGCTGAAGCTCAGAACAAAGTAGACGAAGCATCAACAGTAAAAGCCAGTGCCGAACAAGCCTTGCAAGCTGCTCTAGCAGAAATCAGCAGGATTACTGGTAACCCCATACCTCCAGTTAATGGCAGCTATGGCACTAGCCCCATACCACCAGTAGATGGAACCTATAGTGGACCTCCGAGCTCAGGTTCTAATATTGTATTTGAAAAGATCCCACCCACAGCAATAAATGTTGTAAGTAGTAATCCTGACGGATTTAATTGTGATATTGCCGGTGGGCCAGATGAACTTGTTAATGGTGCTTTGGATATCCCATATACATGTAATGATGCCATAAAGGTTGAACTTCAACTAAATTCAAGGATGAAGATTAGGGACATTGAAGTGTCTTATGATCCCTCTGATCCGATCGATCAAGAATTTTTTGTGTCCCCTTCAAGTCGGCCTGTAATCCTTATAGATGGCAAGGAAAGTAGATTTAATCAAATGAATATAAGGGACGATGTTACTGCCCGGACATGGCTTTTTAGTTATTCAGACTTAGCAGATTGTCCCAGAGGCCCAGTGGATTTTAATGAGAATGGAGTTGCTGTCCCTACTAATTGTAACATAGAGGGATCTGTTCTCACCTTTTCCCAAAAATGTAATTCAGGTGACACCTGCACACGCAGCATTACAGAAATTGCTATAGTAGCTGGGAAGCCATAACTAAGTGACATAGAGTTGTCGAATTGGCTCAAAGGTGAGACAACGAATCAAAATATTCCTACTGGTAGTAAGGGCTTTTTAATATAATTCATTGCAAGTAAAAGACTTATAGCGCCTACACATACTCAGCCTTTAATGCGGTAAATGCATCAAATGGTAAAACTTCGCCTGGGT
>WAHY01000017.1:28704-39961 GCA_009873635.1 Nitrospinota bacterium | reverse complement strand
CCGGACCTTTCAATTCCTGCCCCGCTTTAAGGGATTGCAAATCATAAACCGGTGTATCGCGCCAACCACCTGCGAAATAACAGGGCTGATGGGTATCAGGAGCAGGAGAAGCATCCGTTTCAGCCAGAGGGGTTTGAAGAGGTGCTGGAGATTTACCTTCTGCCCGCACTCGTATTGCTTCAATAAGAATTTCACGTTTATGTGGATTGAAACCAAACTCCCGCTGATGCATTTTTTCGAATGAAGCAACTACATCGCCCGACTCCTCCACAAGAAAAGTCGTATCAGAACCTTCATAACGCATATTCAAATAACGCTGTATGCTGATGGAAAAATTTCCTTTTTGTTTCAGTTCCGCGACAGCTTTTTCTTCAAGAGACTGGAGTTTCGAGTCTAACTCGTCCCTGCTTTCATGGCTAACCGGTTCTTCTTTATCCACCACAACATCTGCCAGCGCCATTCCATAAGCCGAGAGCACACCTGCAAACCTGCTGATGAACACCCGGGATATTCCTAAAGTACGAGCCAGGGCACAGGCATGCTGGCCTCCGGCGCCACCAAAGCAGGACAAGACATGGTCACGGACATCGTGGCCACGGGCACCGGTGATTTCGTGAATAGCGCGGGCCATATTTTCATTAGCAACCTCAACAAATCCATAAGCCACCTCCTCCAATGACCTCGTTTTTCCTGTTGAACTGCAGATGTCCTGCATTAATTCCCTGAATGCTTTTTCCGCATCTGATTTAGACAAAGGCTGATCTTCATTCTCTCCAAAGACAGAGGGGAAGTATCGGGGAACAAGCCTTCCTAAAACCAGATTAGCATCGGTTAAAGAGAGAGGACCCCCGTTCCCATAACAAACCGGGCCAGGCCAGGCACCAGAGGAAGAAGGGCCTACCTGAAACATTCCATTTTCAAACAACAATCGCGAGCCACCCCCTGCGGCAACCGTATGAATATTTAATTGCGGAACAAGGTTGGGAATTCCTTCTGTCTCACTTTCAAACTGCCATTCGTAGCTTCCGTCAAACCGGGAAACGTCTGTGGAGGTACCGCCCATATCAAACCCAATAACCGGTGTTTCACCTGTTGTCCGGGCATATCCAACCACACCACCCGCAGGACCAGACAAAATGGCCCGGCTACCGGTGAAAGAATCTGCCTCCACGAGTCCTCCATCAGACTGCATCAGAAACAGGTCCTGCTTTACACATTCTTCTATAAAATTTTTCAGATAATGGTGTATATGAGGGTTCAAGTATGCATCGAGGCAGGCCGTGTTGCCCCGGTCGACAAGTCTGGCTCTTGGCATGGCATCGCTGGAAAGAGAGATATTTTTAAATCCATATTTTTTTGCCTCACTGGAAATCAGTCGCTCATGATCCGGGAAGATATAAGAATGCATTAAGGCTATAGCAATACTCTCTATACCCTGATTGCTTAATTCCTGAAGTTGCCTGCGTATAGTTTCAAGATCAGGAGCTTGTAAAATTTTTACTGAAGATGGCGAGGATTCCCGTTCTGGAATAACCCGCTCATCGATTTCTAACACCTTTTCATAAAGGGGCTCTTTTAGGGCAATTTTCAGATCAAAAATGTTTGGACGGTTTTGTTTCCCGATGCGAAGCAGATCACCAAATCCCTTGCTGATGATGAGAGCGGTCCGGGCTCCTTTCCTTTCCAGAAGAGCGTTGGTGGCAACAGTGGTTCCCATGCGGATCCATTCAATGGAATCTGGAGTATAGGTTTTACCAGTCACTTCGCGAATAATTCTTCGAATACCTTCCACCGAAGCATCAGAATAATGAGTTGGGTTTTCTGAAAGGAGTTTGAGAATCCTTGGACCTTCAGGTGTCTCGGCATATATATCGGTGAACGTTCCACCTCTATCTATGGAAAACCGGAACTTTTCAGAATCTGCCATATCGACCTTCCTGACAAGAACCAGGTAGCAAATTCATACTGTATGGGAGTTTTAGAAGTTTCCAGCTCATTACCACAGGCGACTCGCTGGTCAGATTCAGAGGAGATCTTCGGAATCAGGGTTATTGATCCGCCCTTCCAAATTTATAAGAACATCAGATAAAGGAGGAAGATCTCCTTTAACTTCAAGTAACTTCAGGAGTTTTTCTTTCACGACTCACATTCAAGTTGTTTGCAGAATCTGCGTAAACGATTCACGTTTTAATATTTGCCTGTTTTGACGAATGCTAAACATTATCCACTTATTGCCTTATTCGTCAAGCATTTATAGATTTATCGGCCTTCTTCATTTTGAGAGTCAAGCATCATAAATTTATGTTGACCGCTAATGGCTCACCCCCTACAATGACCCTCCAGAGAACGTGTAAGGCTTAACATTTAAACCCTTTAAGGTTTTTCAAACAACTGGTTTCCCCGATACAGATCTAAGCCAGCCCTAGCCAAGCATTGCTTCTGGATTTATTACAAAAAAATACTGATGATGGGAACATTGCATCATTCATAGGGTTAAAAAACCGATACCAATCTTGATTTATTATTCAGGGAGATTATTTCTTAATGAAGCGGCTTCCCATTTTGGACAAATTAGACAAGGATCTTGAAGAAACGCAACGAGAGCTTCAGGTAGATATTCCCAAAGCTATTTTAACTGCACGTGAGCATGGCGACCTGAGCGAAAACGCCGAGTTTAAAGCCGCAAAAGAGCGTCAAATGTTCCTTGAGTCTCGAGTTTCACTCCTACAGAAACGGATCAGCGACATCATGGCCATAAATGTGGACCAAATTCCTAAAGACCGTTCCGGACTAGGTAGTTCACTAAAACTAAAAGATTTGGACAGCGATCAAGAGGTCCAGTATCATTTGGTTTTTCCAGAAGAAGTAGACCCCGATAAGGGAAAAATCTCCACCGCATCACCAATAGGAAGAGCCATGATGGGAAAACAAGAAGGCGATGATATTACGGTATCACTTCCTGACGGTGACAAGGATTATGAAATTCTTGAAGTACTTACTATTCATGATATTTCTGAAGAGAGTGACTCCGCAAAACCCTAATGGCCCTTATATCTTTTGCTAAAATTGAAGAAGAAGATCCTTTTTTTCTTGATATCGACAAGTGGCCCGATTGGGAGGTCCAGTTCGGCAACAACCATCCACTAAAGCTTGAAATAGGTTTTGGAATGGGAAGTTTTCTAATAGAGATGTCAGCTCAGGAACCCAAAACCAATTTTATCGGAATGGATTTTTATCATAAAGGCATCCGCAAGTTAATGACGCGGATTAAAAAACTTCAGTTGGAAAACATTCGGGTGGCCTATGGAGATGTTCGTTCCAAGATTCCTCTGCTATTCAAAGATGGTGAACTAGAAACTGTCTATATCAACTTTCCGGACCCATGGCCAAAAAAAAGGCATGTTAAAAGGAGATTGATCAAGCCTGATTTTGTTAAACTAATAGGGCAAAAACTGGCGCCCGAAGGGCAAATTTACCTTGCGACTGATAGTGAGCCTTACGCCAACGAAATGCTGGAATATTTTAATGCGGATCCATTGTTTCAAAACTGCGATCCGGGATTGGGCTTTATGGAAAACCGTACAAGTTTGCCAAAAACAAAATACGAAAAAAACTTTATCAAAGCTGGCCATAGAATTTATTATCTCGAATACTCACGGCAGGGTGTTACGATTCCGACAACCTGAAGCATCAACAATTTAATATATATGTCCAAAGCACGAATTCTTATAGTTGATGACGAGAAAAACATAGTCAGTTCGCTGACCGGTATTCTTTTAGATGAAGGCTATGAGGTAGTCGATACCGGTGATGGGATCGAGGCATTGGAAATTATCCAGGCTGATCCTCCTGATCTTGTAATACTGGATATCTGGCTGCCCGGAATGGATGGGATTGAAGTATTAAAAACGGTAAAAGCTTATAACCCTGAAATTGAAGTCCTCATAATGTCTGGTCACGGAACTATTGATACCGCCGTCAAGGCAACCAAGCTTGGAGCCCAAGACTTTATAGAAAAACCTTTTTCGATGGACCGTATCACTCAATCCATATCTGAAGTGTTGAGCAATAAACGAACAGCACCCAGAGTAGGAGAAAAGCTTTCCTCCAAAGAACTTCCTCTTTGTTTCGAGTCCATGGTTGAAGTAAAAAAGGCAGTAAAAGATTTTTCCAAAAGCATGAAACCTGTTTTAGTGCTTGGTGAAAGTGGAACCGGCAAAGGGTTTATCGCCCAGGCAATACATGGTCAAAGCAAAAAGAGTGACCGCTCCTTTGTAAAAGTTAATTGCTCGTTTCGTCAGGCACGCGCGTTACACACCCTGCTCTTCAAAAGGCCAGGCAAGAGATCAAAAGATTCCAGTGCCCCAAGCCCTGTCATTGAGGAAAAAGTACTTTATCTCAGTAATATTGAATCCCTGAGCAAAGGCATTCAGGAAAAACTGGCCGAAGCCCTGCTCTCAAACGGCTCACAAACAGATGAATCATATTTAGAGTTGATTCCCATTCGTATTTTTGCCTCATCCACCAAGGATTTAGAAGCACTGTCCAATAAAGGACAGTTTCACCCTGCATTACTTGATGTCTTCAAAGATTCCAGTCTGCTTGTTCCACCCTTGCGCGATTATTCAGAAAACATCCCGGCGATGGTAATCGATTACCTGAATGAAATACGTGAAACACAGAATACTGCCGCCCCTGAAATTGGTGAGGATGCCTTGGCTGCGCTTTGTCGTTATACCTGGCCCGGAAATGTGAAAGAGCTGAGAACTGTGTTGAACAAGTTAATTCTCACCGGGGCAAACCAGAAAATGATTACAGCCCAGGATTTACCTTCAGAAATTTGGCAACCTAAAATTGAAATCAAGAACATTGACCAGGCGGGGTCCCTTCAGGAAGCTGAGTTAATTTGGGAAAAGCATTTCATCATCCACCATCTCAAAAGTAACAATTGGGATATTGAAAGAACCTGCAAAGCCCTTAGCACAGAAGAAAAACAACTGAAAAATAAAATTGAGCGACATTCCATTGAGATACCTGAGCCTGACAAAATCAACAATGGATACCGTCACGCTCAACGCACCCTCAAGCGCAGTGTGGTTTTATGTGGCAGTGGTTTGCATTCAGGTATTAAAACCGGTTTGATTTTACAACCCATGCCACCGGGAAGCGGAATTATATTCGGGGATATTTCCTCCGGCAAAACCATTCCAGCACGATTGGAAAATGTCCAATCCACAGACTATGCAACCCGTTTGCAAAAAGGTCCGGCTTCCGTTGGAACCATAGAGCATATTATGGCAGTCCTTCATATGTACAGGATCACCAACCTTCTCATCAAAATTGGCGATGAAGCTCCGGTCATGGATGGTTCTGCAAAAGATTTTTGCGAACTGATAGAGGATGGAGAATTTGAAGACCAGGAAGGCTATTATGAAGAAATCGTGATCGACAAGGTTTATACTTTTGGAAATAAGGAAAATGGTGGTCCCTATATTTCAATTGAACCCAGTGACAGTTTTAGTGTTAGCTACCATATGGACTATCCAGAACCAATAGGTGTTCAGGATTATACTTTTGAGTTTAAAGGGGATGAAAGCTTTAAAAAGGAAATTGCCCCGGCAAGAACCTTTGGCTTTATGGAAGAGGTTGCACAATTGACCAAGATGGGTTATGCAACCGGAGGTAAGCTTGACAACTTCATTCTTCTTGGCGACAAAAAAGTCTTAAACACCGAGCTGCGATTTAAAGACGAGTTCCCCCGCCATAAGATTCTGGATATACTCGGAGATTTTTATTTGCTGGGAAAACCCATACGCGGCCGGATCAAAGCCTGCAAATCTGGACACACACAAAATATAGGACTCCTTCAACATATCCAGGAAAACCTTTTGCAGAGAAACTAAGCGGAACTAATCTCTAACTCCAGCCGCTTTAAGTTGCCTGACTACCGCATGATTATCTAATTTGAGCGCAACTTTGAGGGCAGTCCAGCCGTTCTTTGTTACTGATTTCGTACTAGCACCCTTATCAAGAAAAAGCTTTGTGATTTGCGTATCTCCCCCCGCAGCAGCTACCATGAGAGCCGTCCAACCTCTATTACTACGCGCGTGGATATCAGCCCCATGACGAAGTAAAACTTCTACAGTAGATAAATGCCCTCTTTCTGCCGCAACCATTAACGATGTTGAACCATTGGCAATCCTGGCATCTTTTTTTGCCCCTTTTTGGAGTAACAGTTCCACAATTTCTTCATGCCCGCCTGCAGAGGCGCTAATTAATGAAGTAGCACCATTCCTGCTTTTAGCATTTATATTTGCCTGATGCTCTAAAAGAAACTGAACCATTTCTAATTCCCCTTTTTCGGCCGCAATCATCAGGGGTGTTGCGCCATTTTTACTTGCCACGTTTACATCGGCTTTATTCTCTAACAAAGCTTTTGCAGAAAGCACACGCCCATATTTTGCAGCTCTCATTAAGGCGGTCCAACCTCTCGAACTCCGGGTTTCAACATCCACCCCCAACTCCAATAAAATTCTGACAGCATCCACCAAATCCCTTTCAACAGCCAAGAATAACAAAGGATCTCCAAGAGGGCTCCGTATATCCATTTTTGCCCCGCTTGCAACTAATATACGAATAATATCCCCTCGGCCAGACAAGACCGCTAATAATATAGGAGAGGTTCCTTCAAGGTTTTGTACATTCGGGTCCGCGCCATTTTGCAACAAGATATGAACCGCACCTGAATGTTGCTCAAGGGCTGAAATGATCAGTGGTGTGGCTCCATCGTTGAGACGAAGATCGACCTCTGCACCATGTTTTATCAGAAACTTTAAGGCCGAAAGATGACCATACCGGGCGGCTCTGGAAATAGCGCTCCAGCCAAGCATATTTTTTGCGTTAACATCAGCACCTTTGGAAATGAGCAACTTCATGCAACCCACATTCCCCATCGTAGCGCATAATATTAAAGCAGTATCATCATAGCGGTTTCGGGCATTAACATTTGCCCCTCGCTTTAACAAAAAATGTACCAGAGTCGTATCCCTCTTTGAGGCTGCAACAATTAAGGCAGTGCTCCCCTTTTTAGTACGTGCTTCAATATTGGCACCATGCTTAAGCAAATCCTTCGCATCTTCAATGCTCCCATCATAAACGGATTGTAAAAACGCTTCGTCTACATCAGCAAAAGCAGAACTCGCTCCACCAGCCAAAAATATAAAAAGAATGAAAGGAATTTGTATGAATAAAGAGAAGTTTTTCATGAAACACAAAAAATTAAATAAGCTTTCGGCAAACACAAATGCAATATTGCCTTGAAAAAAATATAACCAACTTATTGAAATAATGGAAGCACTTCCTGAAAAGGACTCAATATTTGCGCTTTACAAAAAAGGGAGCGGGTGGATGAAAAAAAAGATCCGCCCGCCAGGGAGGTAGAGCAGGCAGACGGATCTCAAAAAGGGGTGGAATGTAAATTCCGGTATATAAGATCCGTTTTTCTATTAAGATATTCCCCAAAAAACCCTTTTTTTATTTCAAAGTCAATTTTTGCTCTCATAAACCAAGGTCTGATTACGGCCAGAGTTTTTTGCCTCGTAAAGAGCTTTATCTGCCTTGTCTATGAGATCATATAGTTTCTTTCCCGGTTCAGCTATATCCATTGCAACTCCTACGCTGACGGTAATTTCATTACCACAAACATTATTTTTATGCTCTAGCTTCAAGTCTAAGACTTTCTTTCGCAATTTTTCAGCAAGCTCATACCCTCCCTTCTTACTCGTGTCGGGAAGAATCACAATAAACTCTTCTCCTCCATATCTGGCAGCCAGATCTGAGGGTCTTTTCATCGAATCCTTTAAAATTTTGGCAACTGCTTTCAGGCTTTCATCCCCTCTTTGGTGTCCATAGGTGTCGTTATAGGCTTTGAAACAGTCCAAATCAATCATTACAACAGTGAAGGGTTGTTTATCGCGCTGTGCCCGTTTCCATTCCCTATCAGAGAACTCTTCGAAAAATCGTCGATTGGCAATTCCTGTCAACCCATCAAGTATGGAAACTTTTTTGAGCTCATCTACCATCTCCATCAAGCGATTTTGGGTGCGCAACAGCTCTTCCTCAACCGCTTTGATTTCCATAATATTTCGTGCGATACAAAGTGTTCCCAGAAAGTTTTTTTCGCCATTATTTTTAAAAACTTCCTCGTCAGAAACATCCCATAACCCAAAAGCATCCATTAACACAGGAATCAACCTTTTTTCACCTTCCATAATAGATTCTTTGATATTTACTTCCATATTGCTGGTTGCAAGCGGACCAACTGACTGAGTTGCTATTTTTGAAATTAAATCCTGATCGTCGGAAGACACATCAATAAACTTGTCTATCGAATGCCCAATCAATTCTCCAGGGTCATAACCAAAAAACCGAATTGCGGGGTTGATATACTCTACTTTCTTATCCGATCCTAATCGGAATATAACATCTGATACTGTTTCGACAATTGTGCGATACGTCTTTTCACTCTCTGCCAATGCCTGCTCAGCCGCATATACCTTTTTTTCAAAAGAACGAACCTGAATAGCTTTTTTTATACTTCTGACCAGATCCACTCCATGAAGCTTACGTTTGGATAAAAAGTCTGATGCCCCTTTCTTCATCACTTCAGTGGCCAACTTCACATCGTCAAACCCTGTCAGCAAAATTAAAGGGACGTTACTCCTGTCGACAATTCTTAGTTTTTCCAAAACTTCCAAACCTGTAGCATCAGGTAATTTATAATCAATCAACACGCAATCTATTTTGGTTGATTTTATTTTTTCTATTCCGGATGAGCAATCCTCAGCCTCGTGGATAGACACATTCATCCCCTCATCATCAAGCAGGCGTTGAACCTGTTGTCGATCCGTTTCATCATCATCGATGATCAAAATATCCAGTTTGCTCTCCATCAATGAGCTCATCCTCATTAAATTAAAAAGTTCCGACTAAGAAATCAAAACCTATTACATCACAGAATTACATCTTAAAAAAGATTTCTCTCTTTTTGTTCACGCTAACGTTACAATTCTGCCATTTTTAGTCATTAATATATGGCTAAAAGGAAAATAAATTCACCGGAGCGATATTTCCTGGGTCGTTGTTTGAGAGTAATTGATCGCAAGTCACCATCTTCAAACACCTCATTCCCATAAAATCGAAACAGGATTATATTTATCCAATTTATTCATAAATTATCGAAATCATTGATTTTAAACATTATTTAATGATAAGCTCAATAAAATGTTAGCACCCGTCCCCTATGAACCTTACTATCCCCTTTAAATGACACCAGACAAACTCAAACTCGCTGTCTTGGTTTCAGGACGAGGCTCTAATTTACAAGCCATCATAGATAGTATTGAAAAAAAAAACCTGCGTGCTGAAATTGCTTTGGTAGTGAGTAATGTAAAAGATGCGTACGCTTTGGAACGGGCCGAAAAGCACGGCATTGAGTCTCTTTTTCTTGACCCAAAAGGTTTTTCCGACAGAAACAGTTATGAGCAAAATCTGGTAGAACAAATTCAATCCAGATCTGTCAATCTGGTTTGCCTTGCGGGTTTCATGAGAGTTCTGGGCAAGCGATTTATTGAAGCATTTGCAAATCGGATTATTAACATCCACCCCTCTTTACTTCCTGCGTTTCCAGGGTTGAACGCACAGAAACAAGCCTTGGATTATGGTGTCCGGCTTTCAGGGTGTACCGTACATTTTGTCAATGAAGAAGTAGACGGTGGAGCAATTATTTCGCAGGCGGTAGTCCCTGTTTTCGATGGCGACAACGAAGCCACCCTTTCTGAAAGAATTCTTGAACAGGAACATATCATTTATCCCGAAGCCATTAGACTGATTGCTGAAGAGCAATTGACACTTTCTGGAAGAAGGGTTTTGCATAAAAAATAGAAGGAAAAATTTCATTGAACAATATACAAAAACTTTTTGTTATCATTTTTCTATTAGTTCTTCCAGGAACTCTCTATGCAGAAACTTCTGAACAGCAGGCTTTGGACGCCATTCAAAGTCAGTATGAAAAGACAATAACTTTTGAAGCCCACTTCATACAAAAATCTTATATAAAAATGATGAATCAAACTCAAAATGTTGAGGGCCAGGTACAAATCAAGAAGCCAGGAAAAATGAGATGGGTCTATGGAGCCCCTGACACACAAATTTTAATCAGCAATAACAAAACCCTGTGGCTCTATATCCCAGAAGAAGAGCAGGCCAGCAAGGTCCCAGTTGAAAGTATATATTCATCCAACACCCCTGCACTCTTTCTTGCAGGAAAAGGGAAACTGACCCAGGCCTTTAATGTTGAAAGTGTGACCGAGAAAGACCAGAATATCATCGTCACCTTAATTCCCAAAACTTCTGAGCAAAACCTGGAACGGCTTGTCCTTCTGGCTGATAAGAAAAACTACCAAATTTCAGGGTCGACCGTGTATGATAAATTAGGAAACAAAACAGAAATCCAATTTTACCGGGTGCGAATCAATCATAGTATTCCGGAAGAACAGTTCCAGTTAAAAACTCCGCCAGGGGTGGAGATACTGGATTACACACAGAGCCATTAATTATATGTTTGAACTTTCATTACTATCTCTGGATACAGTCCTAAGCTTCGGGACTAAAATGCTGGCTTTTTTAGGGGGCCTGGCAGCGCTTATCTTCGTCCACGAACTGGGTCATTTCCTGGTCGCCCGTAAAGTGGGTGTCGTTGTAGAAAAGTTTTCTCTTGGTTTTGGACCTAAAATAGCCAGCTTTACACGCGGTGACACCGAATATCTCCTTGCCTGGATCCCTCTTGGTGGCTATGTAAAGATGAAAGGGGAGGAATTAGATGAAAAAGATGCCGAGGAGGCAGGGTCTTTTTCTGCTGCACCTGTCACACATCGCCTTGCCATTGCGTTTGCAGGCCCGCTTTTCAATATCCTTTTTGCCATAGCCATCTATTATGGCATTTATTTGATTGGAGTTCCCGCTCTCGCTCCTGTTGTCGGTACTGTAAAAGAAGAGTCGCCAGCCCTTGTTGCAGGACTGCAAACAGGAGACCGGATTTTATCCATTAACGATGAAAAAATATTGTATTGGGAACAGCTCCAGAAAATCGTTCATGATTCACCAGGGCGCTCACTGGATTTCCATGTAGAAAGAGGCTCGGGAAATATTGCCACATTACCCATCACCCCCGTCTCAGAGCAAATCAGCGATCTTTTTA
>WAHY01000017.1:20926-28605 GCA_009873635.1 Nitrospinota bacterium | reverse complement strand
GGAACAGCTCCAGAAAATCGTTCATGATTCACCAGGGCGCTCACTGGATTTCCATGTAGAAAGAGGCTCGGGAAATATTGCCACATTACCCATCACCCCCGTCTCAGAGCAAATCAGCGATCTTTTTGGCGACAAAGAAAATGTTGGCCTGATAGGGATAACCCCGCTCGTGCGAAATATTTTTTATGTAAAAGAAGGCTCTCCAGCCGACAGAGCGGGAATTAAAAAAGGTGACACCCTTTTATCAGTGGACAATACGATTATATATGGCTGGGGAGACCTGAAGACAGCAGCCATTGATAAACCCGGGGAAGAATTGACATTCAAAGTTTTCAGAGATGGAACCGAGATCGTTACCAAACTGACACCCGAGCCTAAGGTCGTGAAGGATATTGAAGGCAAAAGCACAAAAGTCGGCATGCTGGGAATCGGGATGGCAGGTGAAATGGCGACAGAAAAATATGGTCTTGTTGGAGCTCTCAAAAGATCTATAGATGAAACCGGCCGATTAATTTATTTAATTGCCGTCAGTATCAAAAAAATGGTGATGGGCTCTATTCCCGCAGATTCAATTGGAGGCCCTATTCTGATTTTTCAGATATATGGCGAACAGGCTGAACAAGGCCTCAACGAACTGATCCGATTGACCGCACTTTTAAGTATTAACCTGGGATTACTCAACTTATTGCCAATTCCGGTACTTGATGGTGGGCATATTTTCTTTTTTCTGATAGAAATTATAAAAGGCAAACCCATTAGTGAAAGGAATCGGGAATGGGCACAGCAGGTAGGAATTTTTATGCTTCTCAGTCTCATGGTTTTTGCTTTTTATAATGATATTATGCGAATCATTACCTGAAACAATTTCTTCTTATGCAAAGCATTGAGAGCCGTATCCAGGACCTCAAGGAAACCGCTGAGAAATTATCCATAAAAATTGAATTCGCCAACCTCAACGACCAGGAGTTTGCTATTCAAAGCGGCCACTGCAAACTCAACGGGGAGAATCTAATTATATTGGATAATAATCTTCCGGATGAGGAGCACATAGCAATAATTTTGAATACGTTGAAAAAGTTCAATCTCGATAACATCTATGTAGCAGACTGGATACGTGAAAAAATTGAACCGTATAAAGACGATGGAGCAGAACCATGACTCTTCTCAACATAATTCTTCCTGAACAGCGCCGGGGAAAACTTAAGGCCTTGCTGGAAAAAGGTAAATTAGTTCGGGTGCTTGAAGCCCATAATGGATTGAGCGGCATCATCGCCAACACCGTTGAAGTGGTAGGAGAGTCCGACGGGGAAACCGTAGTGCGTCAATTTGATGCCATCTGGGAAAGCAGCCTTACAGACTCGGCTTCAAAAGGTCATCCCGACATTGAAGTTGTAACCTTTGACTCAAGGCTCCAAAGCATCAATGAAATTCTTGCCGTAACTGATAAACCCATGATCGTTGACGGCGATACAGGAGGAGACGCAAACACCTTCGAGTATACTGTCTCAAAGCTTGAGCAGGCAGGAGTATCAGCGGTAATTATAGAAGACAAGGTTTTTCCCAAGCGTAATAGTCTGGAGTCGGGTGTTCAGCAGAACCTTCAGGAACCAGAAGTCTTTGCTCAAAAAATACGTCGAGGCAAAAGTATTCAAAAAAGCAGTGAGTTTATGATTATCGCGCGCATTGAAAGTCTCATTTCGGGAAAGCCCATGCAAGACGCGATAGACCGGGCCACACAATATCTTAAAGCCGGAGTTGATGGAATCATGATCCACTCCAAGTCAAAAAGTCCGGATGAAATACTGGAGTTCGCGGAAAAGTACAAGCTTATTTTAAAAGATTTAAATCTGGATAAACCACTAGTGTGTGTACCCACCACTTATAACCTGATCACAGAAGATGAGCTGGCTGCCGCAGGTTTCAATATCGTTATTTATGCCAATCATCTATTACGAAGTGCCTATCAGGCGATGACTGAAACCGCAAAAACTATTCTCCGCAACCAAAGGTCGATAGAGGCAGACCCTCTCTGTGCACCCGTCAGGGAAATTTTTAAAACAGTAGGTTTTTTGGAAGTCAAAGAAAAGGATCAGCAGGATGAACAAACCACCAATATTCCAGTTATTATCCCCGCCGCGGGGGAAGATCCGGTTTTAAAACATATTCTAAATGGAAAACCTAAAGCGATGCTGGAGATTTGTGGAATGCCACTCATTGAGCATCAGCTTCAAACATTGAACAAGTCAAACCTTGCTGACGTAACACTCATAGCAGGATATGGAAAAGAACACCTGGAAGCTGAGGGCATCAATATTATGGAAAACCCTGACTACCAGAAAGGGTCGGTACTAAATTCGCTGATGGTCGCTAAAGAAAAAATGCTCAATGGTTTCATCATGCTGTATTCTGACATCCTCATGGAAGACCATATAATCAGCAAGCTTACTGGGTGCAAAGAAGATATCGTTCTCGTTGCCGACAATTCGACCCAGTACCACAAACCAGATGAAGACAATATTCACGACTACCTTATCACCAAAAACTACTACAAACCCAAGCGGAGGGAGATTCGCTTCACAAGTGAAAATACAGTTACAAAGATCGGCAGTAAAATAAATCCTGAAACAGCAACGCACGAGTTCATTGGGCTTGCCCGGTTCAGCAAAACAGGTTCCGAACAATTCCTCGAAACTTATAACGATGTTCTTAAAAACTTTACCGGTCCCTTTCAGGAGTCAGGAGATATTTCGAAGCTGACTTTCACAGACCTTATTCAGGAAATGATCGACCGGGGATTCGCTGTTCACTATATGGAAATACACAAGGGTTGGCTCGAAATCCATAATGTGGATCATATTGCCCTTGCTCAAAAGTCCTTTAGCGCATAGAATCATCCTTTCTGTTTGTCTGCCTTAACCTTCTGAAAACCAGCATGTTTTTTTCAAAACTATTTATTCCAACGTTAAAAGAATCGCCTGCCGATGCAGAAGTTATCAGCCATAAGCTGATGGTACGTGCAGGTATGATTCGCCAGGTTGCCTCGGGCATTTACTCCATTCTTCCTTTGGGTCTTCGGGTTTTAAGAAAGGTTGAGAGTATCATCCGCGAAGAAATGAATCACATAAACGGACAGGAAGTTTTCCTGCCCAGCATTCAACCAGCCGAATTATGGATAGAAAGCAAGAGATGGGATTTTTATGGCAAAGAATTGTTACGCATGAAGGACCGGCATGAAAGAGAATTCTGTTACGGTCCCACTCACGAGGAGGTCATCACCGACATAGTAAGAAAGGAAATCAGGTCTTATCGCCAATTACCCATTCTTCTCTATCAAATCCAGACCAAATTTCGAGATGAAGTTCGACCTCGGTTCGGTATTATGCGCGGGCGAGAGTTCATGATGAAAGATGCCTACAGTTTTCACACTGATGAAAAAGATACCCGGAACACATACAAAGAGGTAGCTCAGGCCTATAGTAATATTTTTAAAAAATGCGGTTTGGACTTTAAACAGGTTCAGGCAGACTCAGGAACCATCGGCGGAAGTTTTTCTCATGAGTTTGCTGTTATCGCTGATTCGGGTGAAGACGAAATCGGATTTTGTGAATCCTGTGGTTACGCCTCAAATCTTGAATTGGCAGAATCAAAATCACCTGCACCCTCAAACCCACCTGCGACACTGCAAGATATTAAAGAGGTGGATACACCTGGACAGAAATCTGTTGAAGAAGTCGCAAAGTTTCTCAATCTTCCACCCCAGAAAATTGTGAAAACCATTTTATTTGAAAATGAACAAGGTTTGGTAGCGGGTCTGGTCCGCGGAGATCACGAGATCAACCCAGTCAAACTGAAAAATCTAATTGGCTGCGAATGGTTGCATCCTGCAGAAGAAGAAGTGCTCTCCAAATATCCAAATATACATTGTGGTTATGTCGGCCCTGTGGGACTGGACCTGCCAGTATACGCAGATAATGAAATATCAATCCTTCACGATTTTGTCACGGGTGCAAACAAACCGTCCACTCACTTCAAGGGTGTTCAGACAGAGAGGGATCTGAAAATAAAAGAATTCAGCGATATCAGGACCATCAATCCCAATGATCCATGCCCACGTTGCGAAAATGGGAAATACCAGGTCAAACGTGGAATAGAAGTGGGCCATATATTTATACTTGGAACTAAATATTCTTCAGCGATGAAAGCTGTCTATCTTGACCAACAGGGAAAAGAAAACTCAATGGTTATGGGATGTTATGGAATTGGTGTCGGACGCACAGCCGCCGCTGCCATTGAGCAAAACCATGATGACAGAGGAATTATCTGGCCAATCAACCTGGCACCTTTTAAGGTTATTGTTATCCCGGTTAATTATTCCAATGATGAACTAAAAGAAGCCTGCGATAATATATATGACCAGCTTACAAAGCTTGACATAGAAACCCTGCTTGATGACCGGTCAGATAGATTAGGGGTTAAATTAAAGGATGCAGACCTCATGGGTATTCCTCTGCAGATTATTGTCGGCCCCAAAAACCTCACTGCCGGGCAAATTGAAATCAAACTCCGTAAAACAAACGAATCCAACCTCCACCCCTACCCCTCGGTCATTGAAGATATCCCTAACATTTTAAAAGGGTTATAAAAGCCCATTGGTCTTGAGTTTCCCAGTTTTCCCTTGAAATCCAGCCTTAAGTTCTAGTACAATCCCCACTGACATCTAGGGTCCTGCGCCGCGGGCTTTTAGCCCGCTTTTTTTTTACTTTTTTCAGGACCGCACAATGAACTCCTGAACCGATTTTGAGTCATTGTTTACGTTGCCCCAATAGAGGTTTTAATGGCAAAACCCCCTGTTTCGCAAACTGTTATGGGTTTGATCGAACCGATCCTCATTGCTGAAAAGCTGGAGTTGGTGGATGTCGAATACAAGAAAGAAGGCAAGAACTGGGTTTTAAGGATATTTATCGACAAGGAAGGCGGCGTCACGGTCGATGATTGCCAGAAAGTCAGCCATTTGACCGGCGATCTCATTGACGTTGAAGAAATCATCTCAAACCCCTATAGCCTGGAAGTATCATCCCCCGGTCTTGACAGGGCTTTGAAGCGGGAAAAGGATTTTTTAAAGTTCAAGGGGCGGGAAATCCGTCTGCACAGCCTTTCCCCAATTGAAAATAGAAGGAAGTTTACCGGTATCTTAAAAGACTTTAAAGATCAAAACGTATATTTGGAGTTGGACGGAAAGGTTTTTGAAATTCCGTTACAGCTGGTTGGTAAAGCAAATTTAGTTATTGAAATATAGGTAAGCAACATGAGCATGGAAACTCTCAGCATTCTTGAGCAACTCAGTCGCGATAAAGGAATCGATAAGGATGTCCTGATCGATGCGTTGAAAGCCGCCGTCGAAGTTGCCGTGCGCAAACGGTATCCAACGGTTAAGGAGTTGCAGAGCGAGTTCAATGAAGCCACGGGTGAAGTTGAAATTTATGTAGAAAAAACTGTCGTTGAAGAAGTAGATCTTCCAGATGAGCAGATAAGTTTGAAAGATGCTTCGGCACTTGCTGATGACATACAACTTGGCGAACAAGTTCTGGTCCAGCAGGTTCTCGAAAATTATGGACGTATCGCCGCGCAACTAGCCAAACAGGTGATTGTGCAAAAAGTCCGCGAAGCAGAAATTGACCTGATCTATAACGAATTCATAGATAAAAAAGGCGAATTGATCAATGGTATGGTCCAAAGAATGGAACACGGTGACCTTATTGTTGATTTGGGAAAAGCCGAAGGTGTTTTGCCGCGAAGGGAGCAGGTTTTCCGCGAAAACTTTAATCGTGGAGAACGGATTCGGGCATATGTCCTGGATGTACGGAAAACACCCAAGAACGCTCTGGTAATTCTTTCCCGTACCCATACAGGACTGATTAAAGGTTTATTCGAAATGGAAGTTCCGGAAATCAGTGAGGGTATGGTGGAGATCATGGGAGTGGTTCGCGAACCTAATGGTCGAACAAAAATTTCTGTACGAACCAACGACCGGGAAATTGATGCGGTCGGTGCTTGCGTAGGTATGCGCGGAATGAGGGTTCAATCTATCGTGCAGGAACTGCGTGGTGAAAAAATAGATATTGTTGAATACTCAGAAGACCCGGAAACCTATTTGAAAAATGCGCTGAGCCCGGCAAAGGTTTCAAGAATCATCATGAACCATGATGAAAAACAAATGACGGTCATTGTAGCTGATGACCAAATGTCACTGGCCATAGGCAAAAAAGGGCAGAACGTAAGACTGGCCGCGAAGCTGGTGCGCTGGAAGGTGGATATAAAAGGTCCGTCTGAAGCTATGGAAATGGGAGAGCACCACGCATTTTTGAGCACTGGTGAATCTTCAACCGTAGACTTTCTTGATGATGTGAAAAATACCAAAGGTTTGGGTGAAAAGGTAATGACCATTCTCTTTAGCAATGATCTTGTTACCTATGAAGAAGCACTGGAAAGAGGAGTGAAAGGATTAACTCAACTTGCGGGAATTGGTCCTAAAAAAGCTGAAGCTCTGATCCAACTGGCTGAAGAACAGAAAAAGTTATCGCTGGAGCTGGCATTTTCAAAACAGGAAAGCCCTGTAATTGAAGAACCTCGGGACTCTGAAACCCCAGACAGCGAACCTGAAGAGAAGGCTCAGGAAGAAGAAGTTTCTACTGAAACAGAGAGCAGTGAAACAACCGTTGTAGAAGAGGTAGAAGAAGAGGAAGAAGATATTCTTATTCAAGAGTTGACAGGACTAAGTCCTGAGGTTTTGCAATCTCTGGCAGATAACGGATTTGAAACTATCGCCGAGCTTTCTGTCACCCCTCTGGAAGAGTTGATTGCCCTGGAGGGTATTGATGAAGAAATGGGGAAGTCTATCTTGGAACAGGCCAAGCAACGCCTGGGAAATACTGAAAATGTTTAAAGTTAAAAACAGGGGGGAATTTGGCTAAAATTCGCATCAACAAACTGGCCTTGGAGCTCAATATTCAGAACGACCAGATTATTGAGGCTTTGCAAAAGCGTGATATAGCTGTAAAAAATCATATGAGTTCCATTGATGAAGAAGCCACGCAATACATCCGCGATCTCTTCACGCCCAAAAAAGCAACGACTGCTAAAACCACAAAAAAGAAAGTAGTAAAAAAAGCCAAAGCAAAAATTAAAATAAAGGCTCCTTCAAAGATAACTGTTACAACAGCAAAAACTCAGGCCAAGTCTACCGCCGCAAAAAAGGCTGAGAAAAAAACAGCAGTTAAAACAAAGAAAGCCACTAAAGCAAAGCCGAAGACTACAAAAAAAGCTAAAACCACTGAGAAGGCGAAGGAAAAAGTAGAAAGCAAAACAGGAAAAAAACTTGGCCTCAAGATTGTAAAAAAAGAAGAGAAACCGAAACCCGTTGAGAAAAAGCCGGCCCCGGCACCAAAAGAAAAAACAGCCCCCGAGCCAAAAGAAAAAGCTGTGGTGGAAACCCCACCTCCTGTTGAGCCTCAACCAGTTACAGAACCCGTTGAAACTGAGGATAGTTTCGAACTTGTTCAAATTGGTGAAAACACGCCTGTAAGGGACTTGGCAGAAAAACTAAAATGCACCCCGAATGACGTCATCAAAGAGCTTATGGTCTTCGGTATCCTGGCCAACATCAACCAGACTTTAAATTT